>CAYFWA010000229.1:0-9144 GCA_964346625.1 uncultured Myxococcales bacterium | reverse complement strand
CGGGGCGCCGGGCGGAGGCCACAGCGCAAATGGCTCTACCCCATGGCCCCTGGACAGCACCGGGCACAGTCCGTACTCTGGAAGGCACGTACCACAGTAGGGCGGGAGAGGGCGTCCGCGGACGCGAGGTGGGTTGGACGCTTTGGGAAGGGGAGCAGTCAACCCGAGCCCAGGGACTCGCGAAGCAATGACCTTGGCATTCGGCCGCCGATCCATCGATTCTGTCTGCGGCGCTCGTGGGTGCAATACGTCGATGCATTCGCCCTCCGCGCTCCGCGCTCCTTGGCAGAATAGCGCCTCGACGCCTTCGGTGCTTCGAGCTCGTTGCTGCGCGATCCCTACGATCCCTACGATCCCTACGATCCCTACGATCCCTACGATCCCTACGATCCCTACGATCCGAGGAGCCTGCGACATGGGAAACGCCCTGCGAAGCCGACTGCGTCAACCTGGCCTGAACCCCGGCCCCACCGCGGCGCGATTGCCGACGCGGGTTCCGGTACGGGTAGCGGCGCTGCTGCCGGTGCTGGTGCTGGCGCTGATGCCGGCGCTGCTAGGCGGGTGCCGCACGCCGAAGCCGGCCCGACCGAACGGGGGCAACCTGGTGGGCACGGCCGGCGGCAAGAAGCTCGAGGACAAAAAGAAGCGGGGCCTGGAGATGCTGTCGCGGCAGGTGACCCTGCGCTTCGATGAAAAGGGGCGCCTCACCAAGAACGTCCGGCTCCAGTACCGGTTCAAGACCCGCACCGCCGTTAAGCGCTACGACGGCGTGGGGGCCCAGTGGGCCCCCTGGTTCGAGCGGCGGCCCCGGCTGCGCGCCACGGTGCGCACGCCCGACGGCAGCGAGCATCGGCTGGATCCGTCCACCATCGCCGTGCAGCCCGTGCCCTCGGGCCGCTCCCGGATTCTCACGGATCGCCGTCGGTTGCACGCCAAGCTGCCCGCGCTCACCCCGGGCGCCGTGGTCACCCTCGAGATCCGGCACCAGGAAAAGCGCCCCCTGGTGACCGCCGGCGGGGTGCACTTCGTCCCGGTGGCCCCCTGGCTCCCCACCCGCGCGGTGCGCCTGGAGGTGGAGGCCCCGGCGGATCGCCCCCTGCACGTCGGGCTGCGCGGCCTGGATCTCAAGCCCCAAAAGGACGAGACCAGCGGGGGCCGCCGGCGCATCGTCTACGAAGCCGGCCCCTTCACCAAGAACGAGCTCTACGAGCCCCTGCTCCCCTACGATGCCCCGCGCCAGCCGTACCTGGTGGTCTCCAGCGCGGCGAGCTGGGCCGCGGTGGCGGACGCCTACCGCCGTCGGATCCGGCGCCAGCTCCGCCACGGCCGGGCCCAGGCCGTGGTGGCGGAGGTCAAGCGCACCCTGGGCGACCAGAGCCAGGGGCGCATCGCGCTGCTGCGCGCGCTGCTTTCCCGGCTACGCAAGCGGCTGCGCTACACCAGCCTCGCCTTCGGCGAAAAGGCCATCGTCCCGGTGCGCCCGGCGGTGGCCCTCAAGCGGGGCTACGGGGACTGCAAGGACATGTCCACCGCCCTGGTGACCTGGCTCCGAGCCGCCGGTATCGAGGCCCACCTGGCGCTGCTGCGCGCGGGCAAGGGCGACGACGTGTCGCCGAACCACCCGGGCCTCGACGGGTTCAACCACGCCATCGTCTACGTGCCCGCCGCCGGAGACGCGCCGGCCCGCTGGCTGGATCCCACCGCCACCTTCACGCGGCCGTCGGTTCCTCCCTGGAGCATCCAGGATCGCTGGGCGCTGGTGATTCGTCCGGACACACGCCGTCTCACCCGGATCCCGGCCCTGCCCCCCGCGAAGAACCGCTACCGCGAAGAGCGCACCGTACGGTTCGAGCCCGAGGGCGGCGCCACGGTCACGGAGCGCTCCGCGAACACCGGCGTGCAGGAGGCCGACCTGCGCGCCGTGGCGGGACGCCCGGACAAGGCCAAGCTCCGCAAGAACATGGAGTCCTACGTCAAGAGCGTGTACGCCTCGGAGAAGCTGGGAAAGACCCGACACCCGGACCCGCGAGACCTGTCGCAGCGCTTCCACTTGACCCTCGAGATGCGCGACGCCAAGCGCGCCTGGACCAGCGACCTGTTCGCGCGGATGAAGCTCGACACCTCCGTGCTGTTCTCCGACGCCGGGCCCTACCTCATGAAGCCCCCCAAGCCCGACGACAAGAAGCTCAAGCGCAAGCACCCGCTGTATCTGCCGGGCGCCTACCGGGCCGAGCTCGTCTACCGCCTCACGGCGCCCCCGGCCTACGAGCTCAAGAGCCGCCCGAAAAGCGGGCAGCGCAAGCTCGGCCCGGCCACCTACTCCTGGAAGGTCACTGAACAGGACGGCGGCAAACGCGTGGTGGCCCGCTACCGCTTCGACCTGGGCAAACGCCGCTGGAGCGCCAAGGAGCTCAAGACCTTCTGGCGGACGCTGCGCCGACTGCGCCAAGAGGTGGCGCAAGGGGAGGTGGTGTTCGAGCACCGCGGTCACCGCCTGCGTCGCGAGGGCAAGCTGCGCGAGGCGCTGGATCTGTACCGCGAGCTGCACCGACGCCACCCGGACCAACCGGTGTACTACCGCCAGCTCGCCAACGCCCTACTCGAAATGGGTTTCGGGGAGCGCGCGCGGGCTCTGCTGCGCCGGGGCGTAAAGCGCTTCCCCAAGTCCGCCGACCTGCAGTTTATCCTGGGCCACCACCTGGAGCACAACCCCTACGGAAAGGAGCACGCCTCCGGCTGGGATCGCGCCGGGGCCCTGGCCGCCTACCGCCAGGCGGTGAAGCTCGATCCCAAGGAGACCACCTATCGCATTGCGCTGTCTCGGCTGCTCACCTTCGACCAGCGCTTGCGCTACCTGCGCGGGGCCAAGGCGCTGGCGCCGGCCCTGCGCGAGCAGCGCCACCTGCGCGAGAAGCTCGACTACAAGAAAACCGATCCCCGCTACGCCTGGACCCTGCTGCGGGCGGGACACCTCGACAAACTGCGGGACGCCCTGCCCAACCTGAAGATTCCCAAGAGCCGCGGCGGCTTCGCCCTGGCGCTGGCTTTGGTGAAGCGGCCGGCGCTGGAGCCGCTGGCCACCGCCCGGCGCATCGCCGGCGAGGACGCCCAGGTGCCGAGGCTGCTGTTCAAGGCGTCCCTGGTGTTGATGGAGATCGGCAAATACCGCTCGGCGAGCAAGCTGTTTTCCATCATCGGGCGGCTGGGCAACCTGAGCCCGGACAAGCTGCGGGCGTTCCAGCGCATGCGGAGCTGGGCCCACCTGGAGCGCAGCGCGAAGACGCCGCGGGAGGTGGTGCTGCGCACCGTGTGGCTCGCGGCCACGGACCGGCTGACCCGGGGCAAGCTGGACCGCGAGCTGGTCTCCCGGAAGATGGGCCCTCAGGCCCGCAAGGAGCTGCTCAAAGCGTTGCAAAAGGTGGGCCGGATCCAGCGCGACGGGCACGACTTCGGGGACCAGCTCTCCGCCGTCGCTGCGGCGGATCTCGCCCTGTCCGATCTCGAGGTGACGATGGAGGGCGACGACGGTCTCGGCTACTTTGCGCGGGTTCAGGATGACGAACGGCGGGTCACCTACCTGTCGATGTACCTGATCAATGAGGGCCCGGGCTACCGCATTCGCGCCACCCACAACGTGCTGGCGGAGGTGGGCGTAGAGGCGCTGGCGCGGATCAAGCGCGGCGACCTGAAGGGGGCCCGCAAGTGGCTGGACTGGCTGCGCGGCCGCCGGGACGCGAACGCATCGCCCTACTTCGGATCGGCCTTCTCGCACCTATGGGAGGCGGGAGCGCGGCGCTCCCGAGAGCACACCCGAATCACGGCGTCGGTGGTGGCCTCCTACAGCGAGACCCACCTGAAGCGCAGCCGCCGGATTTTGACGCGCGTCCTGGCCCGGGGCCCGGACCGGGAGCTGCGAATCCAGCTCTTGCGAAGGCTCGTGTCCATCTACCGCAAGACCAGCCAGTTCAACCAGGCCGCCCGACTCATGACGAAGCTCTGGCGCATGAGCCACCGCTCGCGGCACCTGCTGATACCCTACGTCCGCACCCTGGTGAACGCCCGGCAGCTCGGCGCCGCCGAGCGGGTGGCTCGCCGCTACCGCAGGCGGCACCCTCACCGCTGGCAGGGGACTCGCGCCCTGGCCCTGGTGGCCAAGCGACGGGGCCGGTTCCAAAAAGCCCGCGCGCTGCAGGACGAGCTCCTCGATCGGCGAGATCCCCCCAAGTTCCTGTACAACAATCGTGCCTGGCTCGGCCTGTTCATCCAGCCCTTCGACGCCGCGGCCACCCTGAAGATCGCCCGGCGGGCGGTGACGTTGACCCAGGAAAAGGGAGCCTCCGAGCTCGACACCCTGGCGGCGGTGGCCGCGGAGGCGGGCAAGCTCAAGGAGGCCCGGAAGGCCTTCACCAAGTGCCTTTCCAGGCTGGGCTGGACCAAGCCCCGCAAGCACTCCTGGTACACCTATGGCCGCATCGCCGAGGGCCTCGGGCTGCTGGCCGAGGCCCGCGTGGCCTACCGTCAGGTGCCCAAGCCGAAGGACCGCAGCCTCACCGATAGCTGGCACCTCGCCCAGCGCCGCCTCGAGGTCCTGGGCAAGGCCTCACGCAAGACGAGCGATAGCTCGAAGGACAAGATCAAACCATCGAGGTAGGGGGCCAGCGCGGACGCCCCGCCGAGGGAGTGGGCGTCAAGGCCGGGGTTTGCCGAAGCGCTCGCGCAACGACTGCTTGCGGATTTTACCACTGCCCGTGCGCGGGAGCCGCTTCAGCAGCTCCACGCGACGAGGGATCTTGTAGCCGGCCAGGTGAGCCCGGCAGTGGGCGACCAGTCCCTCGGGCGCAAGGGCCTGGTCGGGGCGGGGCACCACGGCGGCGAGCACCGCCTCGCCGAACACCGGGTCGGGCACGCCGATGACCGCGGCCTCGAGCACGGCAAGGTGGCGGTACAGCACGTGCTCCACCTCGGTGGAGTAGACGTTCTCGCCCCCGGTCAGGATCATGTCCTTGAGCCGGTCCACGATGTCCACGTAGCCCTCGGGGTCCACCACGGCGAGGTCCCCCGTGCGCAGCCAGCCGTCGGAGGTGAAGGCCGCCGCCGTCTCCGCAGGCCGGTTCCAGTAGCCCGGGGTCACCGACTCCCCACGCACCTGGATCTCGCCCACGGTCTCGTCGTCCGGTGCCACGGGCGTCCCCTCGGCGTCCACCACCCGCAGCTCCACCGTGAGAAAGGGGCGCCCCGTGCGGGCGCGGTAGCGGAGCTGCTCCGCCGCGGGGAGCCGCCGCAGTCGGGGCGACAGCGTGCTCAGGGTGAGATACGGGCTGGTCTCGGTCATGCCGTAGGTCTGCACGTACTCCACCCCGAAGGTCTCCACCAGCGCCTCCACCAGGGCCGGCGCGATGGGCGCGCCCCCGGACAGCAGCAGCCGGAAGGCCGACAGATCGTAGGCCGCGGCCCCAGGGTGCTTCACCATGAGGTTCAGCATGGTGGGCACCAGATTCGTGAGGGTGACCGCCTCGCGCTCGAGCACCGCGAGCACCGCGGCGGGCTCGAACCGCGGCACCACCACGTGCCGCCCCCCCACCGCGGTGACGGCGAAGGTGGCCCAGGCGTCCGCGAGGTGAAACAGGGGCGCCACGTGGCCCCAGACGTCGTCAGCGGTGATCTGCAGCTCGGCGATGGCGCCGAAGGCGTGGACGCACACATTGCGGTGGGTCAGCATTACGCCCTTGGGCGTCCCGGTGGTGCCGCTGGTGTAATAAAGATGAGCCACGTCGTCGCCGCGGCCCGGCTGGGGCGCGTACCCCGTGGCGTCGGCGTCGGTGCCCAGGACTTCCTCCCAACGGACGGGGGCGCCCGCGCCCACCCCCGCATCCGCGGGCTCCGGCGGGTCGCTCAGCCAGACCACGCCCTGCACGCCGGCGCCGCGCGCTCTGACGTGCTCGCCGGCCTCCTGCAGGCGGCCGGCGAACCGGCCATCGGCGAGCACCCACCGCGCCCCGGCATCCTCCAGGATGAAGGCGAGCTCGGGCGGCGCCAGGCGATGGTTCAGCGGCGTGAGGATCCACCCCGCCTCCGCCGCGGCGAAGTAGGCCACCAGGAAGGCGGCGGAGTTTTCCCCCAGCACCGCCACCCGATCGCCGGGGCCCACCCCGCGCGCCGCGAGGCAGGCCGCCAGCGCCCGGACCTCGGCGGCCAGCTCGGCGTAGGTCCAGCGACGCTCGCCCTGAACCACCGCCTGCTGGCGCGGGTGAAGCGAGGCGGCGCGACGTAGCAAGGCGGCGATCAACGTCGAGCCCTCCAGGTGATGGAGGGGATTAGGTCAACGGACGAGGCTGAGCTCATCCCCGGTCACCCCAGGTCGTGGATGCGGCCCCGGTCGATGGCGCGGGCGGCCTGCTGGCCCAGCAGGTTCACGCCCACGATCATCATGGCGAACCGCGGGTCGGTGGTGTGGCCGTCGCGGTAGCGCTTGTAGATCTGCTGCGCGATCACCGCCACCTTGAACAGGCCGTAGATGTAGTCAAACAGCGCGTCCCCCGGATCCCGGCCGCTGGCCTCGGCGTAGCGCTCCACCACCTGCCGGCGATCCAGGTTCCCCGGCACCAGCGTCGGGCCCACCGGCAGCATCTTGTTCTCCTCTGGATCCGCCGGGTCCACCCAGTAGCCCAGGGTGGTGCCCAGATCCATCAGCGGATCGCCCACGGTGGCCATCTCCCAGTCGAGGATCCCCTGGATGCGCGTGGGATCCGCCGGATCCAGCACCAGGTTGTCGTACTTGTAGTCCCCGTGGATGAGCGCGACCCCCCGCTCCGGCGGCTGGTTGGCGGCCAGCCACGCGATGGCCTCGTCCACCTCGGGCAGCTCGTCGGTCTGGGCCTTGCGGTAGCGCTGGGTCCAGCCCGTCACCTGCCGCTCCACGTACCCGGCGGGCTTGCCCAGGTCCGCCAGCCCGCTTTCGTCCAGGTCCACCGCGTGCAGCTCGGCCAGGCCGTCCACCAGCGCGGTGCACAGCCGCCCCATGGTGGCCGGCGCGATCCCCAGCTCCGCGGCCTGCTGGTTGTCGCGCAGGATCACCCCCCGCAGCCGCTCCATCACGTAAAACGGCGCCCCGATGACGCCCTCGTCCTCGCAATAAAGCAGCGCCCGGGGCACCTTGGCGAAGCGCGGCCGCAGCCGCGACAGGATCCGATACTCGCGCCCCATGTCGTGGGCCGTGGCGATCCGCGCCCCGAAGGGCGGCCGGCGCAGCACGTACTCGCGGCGCGCCCCGCCTGCCGCGTCCCCGTCCGTGTCCCCGTCCGTGTCCCCGCCCGCGTCTCCGGTCGCGTCTTGGTCCCCCCTACTCGTCGCGACGTCCTCGCGCAGCAGGTAGGTCAGGTTGGAGTGCCCGCTGGGAAACTGCCGCACCTCGAGCGGACCCGCGAATCCCGGCAGGTGCTCGCGCAGGTAGGCCTCCAGCGCGGCCACGTCCAGCGCCTCGCCCTCGCGCACGCTCCGGGCCCGATCCGTGGGAAGCTTTGTCATGGATGACTCCTTGGGGCGCACGGTTGCCCGTCACTCCCGACCGGCCGACCCGAGGGAGATGCCGTGGTCCCTGAGGATGCGGCGCGCCACCACGGTCTTGTGCACCTCGTCGGCCCCGTCGTAGATGCGCGCCGCGCGCTCGTGTCGATACCAGAAAGCCAATGGCGTGTCGTCGGTCATGCCCAGGCCGCCGTGGGCCTGCAGGGCCCGGTCCAGCACCCGCTGCATCACGTTGGCAACCCAGAACTTGATGAGCGAGATCTCCTCGCGCGCCCCGTAGGTGCCCTCCTGCTCGATGCGCCAGGCCGCGTGCAGCACCATCAGCCGCGAGGCGTGGATCTCGGCCCGGCTGTCGGCGATCCACTCCTGGATGGTCTGGCGGGTGCCCAGGGGCTTGCCCGGCGCCAGCTCCCGGGTGGCGGCGTGATCGCACATCAGGTCGAAGGCCCGCTCGCACACGCCGATCCACCGCATGCAGTGGTGGATGCGCCCGGGCCCGAGCCGCTCCTGGGCCAGCATGAACCCCATGCCCCGGGGCCCCAGCAGGTTCTCCTCGGGCACCCGCACCCCGTGCAACATCACCTCGCCGTGGCTGGCGTAGTCGTCGCCGCGGTGCCCCATCACCGCGATGTTCTGGATGAGCTCGAACCTCTCGGTGTCGGTGGGCACCAGGATCATGCTCGCCCGGCCGAAGCGGTTCTCCTGCTCCGGATCCGTCACCGCCATCACCACGGCGAAGCCCGCCCCGTCCGCCCCGGTGGCGAACCACTTGTGGCCTCGGATCACCCACTGCCCCTGCTCCAGCCGCGCCGCGGTGCTCAGCCACACCGGGTTGGAGCCGGCGTGCTCGGGCTCGGTCATCAAAAAGCAGCTCCGGGTCTCCCCCCGCACGAGGGGCATCAAGAACCGCTCCTTTTGCGCATCGGTGCCGTGGGCCAGCAGCAGCTCCATGTTGCCGATGTCCGGCGCCTGGCAGTTGAACACGTAGTGGCCCAGGGGGCTTCGCCCGAGCTCCTCGGACAGGTGCGCGAGCTCGGTCAGGCTCAGCCCCGCCCCGCCGAGCGCCTCCGGGATGTGGGGGGCGAAAAGACCCATCTGGCGCACCTTGTCGCGCACCGCCTCCAGCTCTGGCAAAAGCTCCCGGAAGCTCTTGTAGCGAAAGGCCGGCTCCAAAGGATAGACCTCGTTTTTCATGAAGCGGCGGACCATCTCGAGGATCGTGTCCACCCGTTCGGATCGCGAAAACTCCAAGGGGACCTCCCAGGGACGCGCGGCGCCCCGCTCGCAGCGGCCCGCGCGCTCAGGGGCGCCGCCGCCCGGATGGGGCGCCGCCGCAAGGCCGCCGCGAGACCGCGCCTCACTTTAGCGCAGCCGCCCGCCGAAACCAAAGGGGTCGGGGAAGGGCGCAGGATTCCTCATCGAAGCCGACCCCCAGCTTTTTCGCAGTTCCGCAGGCCGGTTCCGCAGGCCGGTTCCGGGGGCCGGTTCCGGCGACCGGTTCCGAAGTCCGGCTCCGCCAGCCGGTTCCGAAGTCCGGCTCCGGCGTACGGCTCCCGGGGCCGGCTCCGCCAGCCGGTTCCGAAGTCCGGCTCCGCCAGCCGGTTCCGAAGTCCGGCTCCG
>CAYFWA010000228.1:0-9151 GCA_964346625.1 uncultured Myxococcales bacterium | reverse complement strand
CCGAGTCGGATTGCGCCGAGTCGGATTACGCCGAGTCGGATTGCGCCGAGTCGGAAATCATCCTTTACCTACGAGAAGCTACATGCCCAGAGATGATCATATCGAGATGGATGGCCAAGTCGTCGAGGTGCTCGCCGGCGGCCTTTTCAAGGTCAAGACCGATGACGGCCTCGAGGTGCTGGCCCACCTGGCCGGCAAGATGCGACGGTACCGGATCCGCGTGGTGCTCGGCGATCGCGTGACGGTGGCCGTGACCCCCTACGATCCCACCCGCGGGCGGATCATCTACCGCCCGCGCTAGGCTCGCCTCTCGTCCTTTTTTCTGCTGCGAACGGCCGAAGTCACCCCAAGGTCCACGTCGCCTCCCGGCCGACGGAATCGGTGAGCCCCGCGAGTCGGCGATCCTGCTCGCGGGGCCGAAAATAGACGGGTCCGAGACACCGAAAATCGTACTAGGATGCGCTCGTGTCCTCTCGCCGACCCTCGTCGCTGCTGCTGCTGCTGCTGCTGTTGCTCACGCTGACCGGCCTCGGGCTGTGGCTGCGCCTCACCGGCCTCGACGCAGCGAGCCTGTGGTTCGACGAGTGGATCACGGTGGAGCAGAGTACCCGTCCCTCGCTTTGGGAGGCCCTCGGGGCCTCCACCACGCATCCCCCCCTGCTCCGGATCCTGGTGCGCGGCTCCGTCGCCCTGCTCGGCAACCTCGAGCAACCCGGGGGCGTGGACGTGGCGGCCCGGCTCCCAGGCGCCCTGCTGGGCGCCGCCACCGTGCCCCTGCTCTTTTTCCTGGGCCGGCGCCTGAGCGGGGGGGACGCCCGGGTGGGGCTGCTCACCGCAGCGCTGTACGCCGTGTCCCCCTTCGGGCTCTACTACGCCCAGGAGGCCCGCTACTACGCGCCCGTGGTGTTCTTCGCGACCTGGACGCTGCTGGCCACGCCCCGGTGGCTGGAGGCGCCGAAGGAGATCGGCCGAGGCCTGTCGCTGTTTTTCGCCCTGCTGCTGGGTGTCCACACCCACCACCTTTTCGGGCTGCTGTTCGTGCTCAGCTTCGGCTGGATCACCCCCTACGTGCTGCGCGCGCCCCGCCGCCGCCTCGGGCTGGTGGGGCCCTGGCTCGGCGCCGGGGTGCTCTTTTTGCCCTGGTTCGTCTACGCCATGGCCCACCTCGAGCCCCAGGGTCGCCCCTGGATCGCGGGCCTCGAGCAGCAATTTCTCGACTCCGGGGTGGCGTTTTTCACCGGCCGCATCGGGGCCCTGCACCTGGTGGGCATGGACGGACGGGCGCACCTGACAACCCTCGGCGGTTGCGCCTGGGCGCTGCTAGGGGCGGGCCTGGTGGTCCACGGCGCCCGCCGGCGCGGCCTGCCCCCCGGGCGACCCGGTTTCTCCTACGGGCTCGGGGGGCTCGCCATGGCCGCGGCCGCGCTGACCTTCGCCGCCGTGGCCCACGGGGCGGGGGCGTCCACCCGCTTTTTTCACCACAAGTACCTCGCCTTCCTGCTCCCCTTGCTGTACCTGGGCCTGGCGGAGCTGATCCTCGCCCTGGTGGACGCGCCCCGCCAGAGCCAGAGCCAGAGCCAGAGCCAGAGCCAGAGCCAGAGCCAGAGCCAGAGGCGCGGTCGCCGCCCAGGGATCGCGCTGCTTGCGGGGCGCCCCCAGGCGCGGGCCACGCTGTGGGTCCTGCTTTGGGCGGGCGCCACCACCGCGACATTGCTGGCGGCGGCGCCGCTGCTGGGCCCCACGGTGGAGGCCTTCGAGCGCTACCGTCCCGGCTCGCCGCGCGCTTTCCACCGCGAGCGCTACCGCGCCGCGGCCCGGTGGGTCGAAGCGCACCGCCGTCCGGGGGACGTGGTGGTGATCTTCGATCCGTACCGCCAACTGAACAACGCCACGCTGCTCTCCCATTACGGCGTGCGCCCGCCCCGGGTCGTCTATCGCCACCACCAGCTCCAGGCCCGCGCCAGCTTCTGGGCGCGTCACCCCGCGACCCTGCCGCGGGCTCGCCGCCTGCTGGTGGTCACGGCCCATTGCGACGAACGGACGCGGCAGACCGTGGAGCGCACGGTCTCCTGGGGCTTCCCCCGCCTCCACCTGCGGGTCCGCTTCCCCGCCGCCGAGGGCACCATCCAGGTGTCGGTGCGACTCCCCCCGCCGTGAGCCCCCCCCGCAGGGCACCCTTGCGGGGGACCCGTAGCTGGACAATACTTCGCCCATGCCCTCGGGACGGAAACCACGCGGTGGGCGCCAGGCCGCGAAACGCGGGCGCCAGGTGGACCCCCGCGAGGAAGAGGAACCGGAGCCGCCGCGGCTGGGCGCCCGGGACGAGCCCTTTTGGCAGCAGCAGGAGGCGCGGCTCGCGGACCAGCTCGGCCAGCCCTGCTGCACCCTGAGCGGCATGTGTACCCTGCTGGGGAACCTGGACGGGGACCTGGCGGTGGTGGTGCACGGCGAGCGAGACTGCGTCAACAGCTTCATCTACCACCACATGGCCGCGGCCCACCGCTTCTTTTCCACCCACGTCACCGAGGAGCAGGCGACCCTGGGTCGGGTGGATGCGCCCCTGCGACAGTGCCTGGCGCTCGTGCTCGAGGAGCTGCGCCCCACGGCGGTGCTGGTGCTCAGCTCCTGTCTCATGACGATGATCGGCACCGATCCCCAGCGCGTCGTGGACGAGGTGGTACGCGAGGTGCGGTCCGCGCGCGGCGAGCGCGACACCCCGTGGGTACGCTATCTCCCCACCAGCGGGCTGCGGCTCGGCAGCCAGGCGGAGATGGCAGACGAGCTCTACGCCACGCTCGCCAGCCTGCCCCCGCACCCGGTGTCGACGCGCGGCTTTCCCAGCCGGCTGCTCGAGCGGCCCGAGGAGGCCGCGGTGGAGGCGCCCGACCCGGCCCCGCTCCCCTCGTGCAACCTGGTCGGCCTGCCCCGTCACCAGGTGGACCGCAGCGAGCTCGCCGAGGCCCTGGAGGCCGCCGGGATCCGCCTGGGGGAGCTGCTGCCCGAGGACGCCTCCCTCGACGCGTGGCGGCGCGTGTCCTGGGCCGGCGTCACGGCGGTGGTCGACCGGAGCCTCTACCCGCAGCTCGTCGAGACCCTGGAGCAAGACCACGGCCGGTCCACCCTCGAGGTCCCCTTGCCCACCGGGTTGCGCCAGACGCGCCGCTTCTATCGAGTCCTGGGGGAACGTTTCGGCGTCACGGAGCGGCTCACCGAGGTCCTCTCGGCCCGCGACGCCCGGGCCCGAGCGGCCCGGGAACGCTTCCGGAAAAGCGCCAGCGGCCTGCGCCTGGCCTTGGGCCTGCGCATGCTCAACAACTACCGCGCCGATCAGCTCGCCTACGGCGGGCTGGGGGACGCCGAGGCGCTGCGGGAGCTCGGCTTCGACATCACCCTGCTCATCCAGGGCCCCCGCGAGGCGGCGCCCCGCTTCGAGGCCCTGCTCGAGGCGGCGGGTTGCGCCCTGCCCTACCAGGTCTTCCCCAGCCCGTGGAACCTCGCGCCGCTGCTCGCCGAGGGCGGCTTCGACGTGGCCTATCTGGCGGATCACAGCCGCGAGGAGGCCCGCAAGGCAAGCGTGCCCATGATCGAGAGCCGCTCCCTGCGTCCCCTGTACGCCGGGATCGAGCCCAACCTGGACCATCTGGCCGAGCTCCTGCGGCTCAGCGGAAGGCGAACGCCATGATCCCGCCCTCGGCCGCCCTCGAGGCCTTCGCGCTCAAGGCCCACCACTACGGCCGGATCAGCGGCGTGAGCCTGGCCAGCCACGCCCTGCGCGACGCGTTTTTGCTGCTGCACAGCGGCGTGGGCTGCAAGTACAAGGCCGCCGCGCAGATCTCCACCCACGACTGGGCGCGCCAGCCCCACCGGCGCGAGGGCTGGACCGAGGTGGGAGACGCGGCCCTGGTGCGAGGCGCCGCCGCGCGCATCGGCCCCTACGTGCGTTCCTGGTACGACCGGCAGCAGCCCGGGTTGATTCTGGTGTGCTCTGCCAGTCACCTGGAGATGACCGGCGAGGACATCGCGGCGGCGGTGCGCGAGGCCGGCACCACGGTGCCCTGCCCCGTGCGCTACGTGCCGGGCCTCGGCTTCGACGGGGACCTGTACACGGGCTACGCCGCCGTGCTCGCGGCCGTCCTCGACCTGGTGCCCTGGTCCTCCGAAGCGCCGGAGACCGGACACGTCTCCGTGGTGGGCTACCCCTTCGACCGCTACGAGGCCGACCACACCGCCAACCTGCACCAGCTCGCCAGCCTCCTGGGCGAGCTGGGGCTCACCCTCGACGCGGTGCTGCTTAGCGGACAGCCGCTGGCCCGCCTGCAGCGCGCCGCCCGATCGTCGCTGTTGATCGCCCTGCCCACGGCGCGCTCGCTGCGCGACGCCCTCGCGGCCACGGGGCGGGAGGTGATTCACACCGGGCTACCCCTGGGCCTGCGCGGTACCCGCCAGTGGCTCCAGACAGTGGGACAGGCCGCCGGGGTGGCGCCTCGGGTGCTGCAGCGGGTGTCCGGACGCCTGGAGCGCTACGCCCGCCGGGCGCTCACTCCGCTGCGCGAGCGGGTGCTCGGTGGCCGCGTCGCGGTGTTCGCCGACACCCCCAGCGCCGTCGGGCTCACCGCCTTCCTCGAGGAGGTGGGGCTATCGGTCCGGCTGGTGGGGCTGCGGGATCGCAGCCTGGGCGGGGTGGAGGCGTTCACGCAGGGTCTCGAGGGGCTGGGGGCGACCCTGCGTCCGGACGCCGAGGTCTGGGCGGATCCGAGCCTGCTCCGGATCCGGGCGGCCCTGGGCCCGCTGGTTCACCAGGGGGAGCTGACGGCGGTGCTCGGCTCCGCCGCGGAGCTGCGGGTGCTAATGGGGCTGGACCCCCACGCCGGAGGCGGGCGGGATCCTCGCGCGACGGCTGGGCGGGATCCTCGCGCGGCGGCTGGGCGCAATCCTCGCGCAGCGGCTGGGCGCAATCCTCGCGCAGCGACTGGGCGGGATCCCCCCTCGCCGACTGCCGGCGGACCCGCCGCCACCCGCCCGTTCCCTGCCGCCGATGGTCCCCCGGTGGCCCGCCTCACCGTGGGATTCCCGGCCACCGGCTACCACGTGATCCACCCCCTGCCCTCGATGGGCTACGGCGGCGCGGTGGCGCTGGGCCAGCGTCTACTCGACGCCCTGCACGCCGGCCAGATTGGTTGAGCGGCTCGCCGTCACGGCTTACGCCTTCTCTCCCCTCGGGTCCCCGGCAATCCCCCCCGCGCGTTCCGCTACTCGAAGCTGTCCACCAGCGCCCGAAAGTCCTGGGGCGAAAGGGGCGTGGGCACCGGGCAGCGCTCGGGCTCGAGCTGCACGAGCTCGGCGGCCAGCCCCTTGAGCGTCCGCCCCATCTTGGTGCGCGGCGCCATCTCCACCAGGGTTCGGCCGGCCACCTCCGCCTCCCGCACCCGGCGCTCGCGCGGCAGCACCGCCAGAATCCGCGTGCCGA
The DNA here is from genome assembly GCA_964346625.1 of uncultured Myxococcales bacterium. Taxonomy (GTDB): domain Bacteria; phylum Myxococcota_A; class Polyangia; order HGW-17; family JAJRWW01; genus CAYFWA01. The sequence continues at coordinate 3,684 of CAYFWA010000228.1, read as the reverse complement.
GCTGCGCGGCGAAGCGCTGCAGCGGCTCCCGCTCCGCGCGGTTGTCCCGGAGGTTGAACACCAACCCTGCCAGCCCCACGCCGTTGCCCTGATAGTGCAACACCGCCTTGCAGATGTTGTTGGCGGCGTACAGCGACATGATCTCCTCGGAGGATACGATGACGACCTTGCGCGCGAAGCCCCGCCGCAGCGGCGCCGCGAACCCGCCGCACACCACGTCCCCGAGCACGTCGAACACCGCCGCGTCGTAGCGCGCCGGATCCAGCACCCCCTGCTCGTCGAGCAGCTCGAACATGCGCGACACGCCCCGCCCCCCGCAGCCCACCCCCGGCTCCGGCCCCCCGGACTCCACGCACTGGATGCCCAGCCGCCCCTGCATCAGGAGGTGCTCCGGGGTCAGGGCGTCCCCCGGCACCGAGAACAGGGTGTCGAGCACCGTCCGCACGTCCGCCGTGCCCACGAAGGGCATGCTCGAGTCGTGCTTCGGATCGCAGCCCACGTGCAGCACGCGGGAGCGCTGCAGCGCCAGGGCGGCGCTGACATTGGTGGAGACGGTGGACTTGCCGATGCCGCCCTTGCCGTAAAACGCGATCTTTTCCATGGGCTCCGATTCTTCGTACGCTGCCGCGGGCGCTACAGAGCTGTATCGTAGCCCCCACCCGCGATCCGCGCCAGGGGGCAGCCCCGGGCGGCCTCTTAGCCCCGGGGGTCCGTTCCTCGCTCCTCGTCAACCCAATCAAACAAACAATTACGAATGGTTATATCGGCTCAAGCAAACATATTTCTATCCCGATGCACACACAAAAAAATGACTTCGAATCGGACACCGCTGTCGCTATACTCCCGGTCGACTCATGGTCAGGGAGGCGTCCCCCGCGGCTCCTGGCAGCATCCGGAGAAAAAAAACTAGACGAGAACGCGGCCGGGATCGTTGCCCGGCCTCCAACGAGGACACACAGCCCTCAAACCTTTTCGGGAGGAGATCGCAATGAAGAAGCTCAGAGTCCTGATGGCAGCAGCGCTGATGGTGACCGTGGCGGCCAGTGGTTGTGCCACCAGCACCTTCTACAACACGGCCTATGAGAAGAAGCTCGAGCTGGGCAAGGACAAGTTCCTCATCATGCCGGTGGACTTCCACGGCTTCCCCTCGAAGATGAAGACCCTGCTCGAGGCCACCATCTTCGCCCAGTTCATCGCCACCTTCGGCAAGTACGGCGTGTCCCTGCAGCCCATCAAGGCGGGCTTCGAGGCCGCGGGCTTCGCCAACCTCTCGTGGCAGCTCGCCCACGGCGTGTACCACGTCGCGAGCGCTCACGGTCACGGGAACCTGGCCAAGGACCGCTGCAAGCCCTGGATCGGCCCCATGGTCTCCTCCATCGCCAAGTTCGTGAACTGGGTGGTGGGCGCGCTCAAGGCCGCTGGCGCCCCCGTGCCCGAGGGCTACCGCTTCCAGTACGTGCTCACCGCCCACGTGGACAAGGTGGCCGTGAAGTTCGGTGGCAAGATGATGAAGTATCGCGTGATCGGGGGCATCGTCGACGCCGACGCCCAGAAGATCGTGGCCGCCACCTGGTTCACCAAGACCTCGGCCAACAAGAAGGCCGCCTACGTGGCCGCCCTGGGCACCCTCGGCAAGCAGCTCCTGGACGCCTTCAAGCCCGTGTTCAAAGACAAGAAGAAGGGCTAGCGCAACGCTGTAGGTTTTCCCCGCTTCCTTTCCCCACGCTTCCCCCGGGCGCCCCCAGCGCCCCCTACTTGTTTCCCTTCTTGACGGCCCGTAGCAGCGCCCGGCCGCGCTGAGCCAGGCCCGCGTCTCCCGCGTGCGGCAGACACCGCTGCAGCGCTGGGCGAGCCGGCGCCGCGGCCGTGGCCCCCCCCTGCTCGGCCACGGCCAGCAGCACCTGGAGGACCCGCGGGCACTGCGCCGGGGCCTGCAGCCCCGGCTCGTTGGCCACCGCCGCCGCCCCCGCCGTGCCGAGCACCGAGAGGCCCAGCACCAGGCTGTCGGGGCTCTCGCCGTTGCCGCGGCCATAGCCCTGGGCCCCCGCCAGCGCCCGGGCGAAGGGCCCGGCCAGCGGCGCCAGCTTCGCGCGCCACTTCGCTCGTCGCTTCGCCTCGAGCAGAGACTCCTCCGGGTCCGCGGTGAGGATCAGATACAGCACCATGGCCACGCGGGTCAGCCCCCCCTTCGGAAACGGCGGCCGCAGCCGCTCGAGCGTGGCCTCGGCCCCGGCGGCCACGCCCTGGTAGATCTCGTAGTCGGGGCGGCGATCTGCCTGGAATTTTTTCCACAGCGGCTCCTGAATCGGCGCCAGCGCCGCGCGGGTCTTCTCCCGCTCGGCGGCGCTGCGCACGGTCAGCCCGTGAGGGCTCACCAGGTGGTAGGCCAGCACACCGGCGGCCAGCAGCGTGTCGTCGTCAGTGGGGTCGCGGCGCACCATGGCCACCAGGGCGGGCGCCAGGGGCGCGCCCAGGCGCGCGATGGACAGGGCGACGCCGCCGCGGATGCCCGACTTGGTGCGCAGCAGCTCCAGCACCGCCGGCAGGGCGGACCGGGTGGCCGGCCAGCCCCGGACGAAGCGATCGAGGGCGCGGTAGTGGGCGTCATCGGTGCGGGCGGCCTTCAGCGCCGCGCGGATGGACGCCCCCGTGGCCGCCTGGGCCGGCTGGCGTCCCGGTCCCGGGCGCCGCTCCGGCGACGCCCGTCGATTCGGCGACGCCCGCCGTCGCGAGGGATCAGGATGGGATTCGGCGGCCTGCCCACCGCCGGCTGGCTTCGGTCGGTCCTTGCAAGCGCCCAGCATCCCGCCGGCACCCGCCAGCAAGCACAAAACCCCGATTTTTCGATGGATGAGCATGAAGGAGACGGTAGCCGCCGCGGCAGGGCGGCGCAAGAATTTGCCCGCCGGTCGGGGTCGGGTGATGCTGTGGACACCGGTGCATGAAAGCCGGCGCGTATCGTCATGTCCGACCGCTGGAAAGCAACCCAACGCCCCCCCTCGGTGGTGGTCGCCAGCGAGGTGATCCCCCCGCCGGATCTGGGGGGGCGTACGGCCATGGCCCTGGCGATGGCGCACCAGGAGCGCGCCAGCCGCGTGGCCGAGGACCACGGCGGCGCCGTGCGGGTGCGCGTCGGGCAGGGGTGCGTGCTGGAGTTCGAGGAGGCCGAGGCCGCCCTGCTGGCCGTGACCGCGCTGCTGTCGCCGGCGGGCAACGCCGGCGTCGGCCGACCGTCGCGCGTCCGCGCGGCGGTGCACCGGGCCCCGCTGCGCGACGCCGAGACCGCCCTGGCCGACCCGGCGGTGGCCTTCACCCGGCGGCTGCTCGAGCACGCCGGCCCCGGCGAGATCGTGCTCTCGGTGGACCTGCACGAGCACCTGTCGGGCCAGGGGCTGCAGACCACCCCCATCCCCTCGCGCGAGGACGCCGGGGGCGCCGGCTCCCTGCCCGCGGCCCACCGCCTGCTGTCCCGGCCCGTCCCCCCGGCCCGTCCCACCAGCCCCCAGCTTTCCGGCTGGCAGCTCGGCGGGGCCGTGGCCCTCGCCATCGCCGCCGTGGTGACCACCCTGGTGCTGACCCTCACCGCGGCCTGAGGGGTCGCGAAAAACTATTCTCGTACACGTTCAGGGGGGGGGGATGTCCCATCCCCCCTCGCCCCGAAAAAGCGCGGTTTTTCGGGGCTCA
>CAYFWA010000227.1:0-9160 GCA_964346625.1 uncultured Myxococcales bacterium | reverse complement strand
GCAAAGTCCGAGAGGCCGGCTACGGCACACGGGCCAGCAAAGTCCGAGAGGCCGGCTACGGCACACGGGCCAGCAAAGCCCGAAAGGCCGGCTACGGCACAGAGCAACTGCTACTGCCATGTATCGCGATCTCGACCGCCGCGCCGGGCGGGCCTTCTACGTCGCCTGGCTCCCCATGACCGCCCTGCTGGTGGCGCTGCTCGCCACCGTGGGCGGCCGATCCCTGGCCGAGGCGGCCCTGCTCGGCGGGCCGCTTTCGGCCGTGTTCGCGCTGGTGACGCGCTCTTCCTGGTACATGTGCCGGGTGCTCCCCTTGCGCAGGGGGGCCGGCCTGTTGCGACGGGTGGGATCCCATGTGGCTGCTGCGATCACTGCTAGCGCTCTGTGGGTATTGCTGGCGCTGGGCCTGGGGCGGGCCCTGCCGCTGTCTGCCCCGCTGGCGCTCCACGCCGAGGTTCCGCTCCTGGTCGGCATCGGCACCGCCTACTACCTCCTGGCTGTGGTGTACCATTACCTGGTGCTCGCGCTAGGTGCGTCGGCCGAGGCGGAACGCGAGGCCGTGGAGGCCCGCGCGCTGGCCCGCGAGGCCGAGCTCAAGGCCCTGCGCGCCCAGCTCGATCCCCACTTTTTGTTCAACGCCCTGCACTCAATCAGCGCCCTCACGGCCCTGGACGCCCAACGCGCGCGGGACATGACCGTGGCCCTGTCGGAGTTTCTCCGCCGCACCTCGCGGCTATCGGACCGCGCGCGGGTGACCCTGGACGAGGAGCTAGCGTTGGCCCGGGGTTACCTGAAGGTGGAGTCCTACCGCTTCGCCGACCGGCTCGGGGTGCAGGAATCCATCAACGAGTCCTGCCTGCCGTGTCGGCTGCCGCCCCTTTTGTTGCAGCCGCTGGTGGAAAACGCAGTGCGTCACGGCGTGGCCCACCTCAGCGAGACCTGCCAGATCCGGTTGGAGGCGCAGTGCCAGGGCGATGCGCTGGTGCTGCGCGTGGAAAACGACGTGGCGCCCGACGCCCCGCCCAGCCGGGGCACCGGGCGGGGGCTCGCCCTCGTCCGCCGGCGGCTGCGGGCGCAATACGGAGCCGCGGCGCAGCTCGCCGCCGGGCCGATGGTTCCGAGGTCAGGGGAGGCAGGCTACCGCGTGACCGTGACCCTGCCCGCCGACGCACCGGTCCCCGAGGAGAAGAGCCCATGACGCAAGACAAACGGTCGGCCCTGCGGGCCTTGATCGTAGACGACGAGGAGCTGGCGCGGCAGTACCTGCGAGAGCTGCTCGCCGCCCATCCGCACGTGACCGTGGTGGGGGAGTGCAAAGACGGCTTCCAGGCGGTCAAAGCGGTGCAGGAGCTCGACCCCGACGTGGTGTTTCTGGACATCCAGATGCCCAAGCTCGACGGCTTCGAGGTGCTGGAGCTGCTGGAGCCGGCGCGCGGGCCGACGCCGGCGGTGGTCTTCGTGACGGCCTACGATGAGCACGCCCTGCGCGCCTTCGAGGTCCACGCGGTGGACTACCTGCTCAAGCCCTTCACCCCGGAGCGGTTGGCGGACGCCCTCGAGCGGGTCCAGCCGCCACCGCCCGCGGATGAGCCGCCACCGCCCGCGGGTGAGCCGCCGTACTCGGGCGAGCCTCCACCGCCGTCGGGTGAGCCGCCACCGCCCGCGGGCCAGGCCAACGCGCCCTGCTCCGCAGGCCAAAAAGCCATCCCCCGGGAGCTCGCGGCGGCGGCGCGCCCCCCCGACGAGCCGGTCACCCGCGTGGTGGTCAAGGACGGGACGAAGATCGTGGTGATCCCGGTTGACGATCTCGACTACGCGGAGGCCCAGGACGACTACATCGCCCTGCACAGCCGGGGACAGTCGTGGCTCAAGCACCAGAGCATCGCCAGCCTCGAGCGGACGCTGGATCCCGAGCGGTTCCTGCGCATCCACCGCAGCGTGCTGGTAAACCTCGATCGCATCGTCCGGTTGGAGCCCCACGGCCGCGACTCCCGCCGTGCCACCCTGCGCGACGGCACCGAGCTGCCAGTCTCCCGCGCCGGCTATCAACGCCTGCGCGCCCTGCTCACGCTCTGATCCGCCTTTCGATTCGCCTGTTTTGTAACTCTCGTTACGTTTACGATAGCCATTGTCCGCCGACGCGGCTTGGCCTACTGTGGATCGCGCCCTTGTGGAGGAGGGTCAATCCGTTCACTCAAAACGTCGGGTTCCCAGGTTTTCGCTTTGCCCCGAGCCGAGCGGCGACGCGCGCACGCGCAGAGGAACCTCTCGGTCGCAGATCACATCAGCAGATCACATCAACGGGCCACGGACAAGGCGCGGCCTGCGCCGCGCACGATAAGGAGATCCCATGGGAATCATCCGGATGATCATCAACTTCTTCAAGCGGCTTTTCGGCGGGGGCAGCACCGAGCAGCGCGCCCTGAGCGTCGGGGGGGACTCGGCGCAGTCGGCGACCAGCCACGCCCCCAGCTCCCCGGCCGGCGGCAACGAGCCCCAGGAGGAGGAAGAGGATTACGAAAAGCAGCGCTGGCGCGAAATGCAGGAGTTCAACGCCCGCTGCGAGGCCGAGGGCATCAACCTCGCGGGCATGGACCTCAACGATCCGGCAACCTACTGGCGCAAGGTGTTCATCCTGGAACAGGTCCAGTCCGAAGGCCGCGACGAGAGTGAGGCGATTGCCCAGATGGGCTTCTCGAGCGAGGAGGAGTGGGAGAAGGCCCACACCTACTTCACCAACAAGTGGTCCCACCTGGTGACCAACGAGGACGGCGAGCTCGAGGTGCAGCAAAAGGACGAGTTCGTCAATGGTGCCATGAAGGCGCGCCAGGAACAGATGGGGCAGCAGCTCGCCTCGGCGGAGTCCGCCAACCCGCAGCTCCTCGAGCCGGTGGAGGGGGTCACCGTGGAGAAGTGGGCCGAGGTGGCCGCGGGCTTCACCAAGCTCCCGCCCACCGCCACGCCGGATCAGGTCAACCAGTACCTGGCTGGCCACGGCATGGACAAGGCCCTGTACGATCGGGTCAACGGCGAGTGGACCAACCGCATGAGCCAGGACCACACCATGGTCATCTCCAACAAGTACGCCGCGGCCTTTTCCGGCTCCATGGGCGTGAGCGCGGACGGGGCCGAGCCCGTGCCCTTCGAGCGCTACGTGGAGGTCATGGCCGCCCAGGAGGCCTGGGCGGCCTCCGGCATGGACGTCAACGCGCAGCTCCAGGCCACCTTCGGCATCGACGCGGCCACCTACGGCTCCTGGGGGACCTACTGGTCGCCCAAGATGTCCACGGACATCGCGCTGATGAATCAATACGACGCCCTCAGGCAGAAGTACCTGCAGAAGTACCAGGGCGCCAGCATGGACGACGACCTGAGCCTGTAGCACCGCTCGGGCATTGCCGCGCGTGCAACGTTTCGCGCCACCGCTCCGGCGTAGGGGACGCGCGGGAATGGGGGGGTTCCCGGCTGGAGACCGACCCATGAGCAAAATCGAGCAGCTCGACGGCATCTGGGTGCAGTTCCGCTCCGCCATCGCGGAGGCCTTCGACACCGCCTACGCGGTGGACTCCCCCGCGGGCGTTTCGCCCGAGTGGGAGGCGCTGTGCGCGCGCTACGGCGTAGCGCTGCTTCCCGAAGAGGAGCGGGAGCAGGTGCGTGCGGCGCAGCGCCCCCTGCGGGGGGCCGCGGCCATGGAGCTGCAGGGGGTCGTAAAGGACCTGTGCCGGGAGCACCGCATCGCGGTCAAGGCCATCGACGTCTGGGACGCCGGCTCCGCCACGGAGCACAAGCACCAGGCCCTGCTCAACCTCGTCGAGCGCACCGAGCGCGAGCTGCTCGACGCCTACCGGGGGGCGGTGTTGCCGAAGCGCCAGGGGATGTTCGGCAACCTCTTCGCCGCCGGCGCGCCCCAGGCGCCCGCCCAGGTGGCCCCCGCGGCCTACACCCTGAGCTGTCGCTGGTGCGGCGCGCCGCGGCTGAGCGATCAGGACTTCACCTGCGCCTACTGCGGCCAGCAGATGGCGTGAGCAACGACAATCTCGGCGTGCGACCGCCGATCCATCCCAAGGAGACAACCATGCCCGAACTGAAGCCCGAGCTGGCGTCCCGGGTCCAGCCCATCGCCCAGAAGTGGGACGGCTTCGTGGCCAAGGTGCAGCAGCGCGTCCAGGACGTGCTCAACGAGGCCCAGGCCGGCATCGATCAGCTCATCGCCCAGCACGCCACCGACCCCGGCCCCATGGGCACCGCCATGCAGGCGGTCCAGGCCCGCTTCCACGGCCTCGACCAGAAGGTGGACGAGTCGTGGGACAAAATCTCCGAGGAGCTCGACGGAATCACCGACGAGATTCTCGACGAGGACGATTATTCCAGCGACGACTACGACGCGGTGACCGCTGTCGTGGACGAGACTCACCGCAAATACGAGCAGCTCCGCGAGCACATCGAGATGCAGTGGGCCTGGCTCGAGATGCGCAAGCAGGCGGACTGGGCCCGGCGGCTCTACGAGCTCGTGCAGCAGGAGAGCCAGCAGCCCGTGAGCTGCTCCCAGTGTGGCGCCCCCTTCCAGAACACCTCCTGGTACCAGGAGGTGTTCTGGAAGGGGGCGCCACACTGGGAGCAGCTCACGGGCTGCTGGCTCTCCTGCTGCACGAGCTCGTAGAGCCGCCGGGCCCAGTCCGCCTGCTTGCGCATCTCGAGCCAGGCCCACTGCATCTCGATGTGCTCGCGGAGCTGCTCGTATTTGCGGTGAGTCTCGTCCACGACAGCGGTCACCGCGTCGTAGTCGTCGCTGGAATAATCGTCCTCGTCGAGAATCTCGTCGGTGATTCCGTCGAGCTCCTCGGAGATTTTGTCCCACGACTCGTCCACCTTCTGGTCGAGGCCGTGGAAGCGGGCCTGGACCGCCTGCATGGCGGTGCCCATGGGGCCGGGGTCGGTGGCGTGCTGGGCGATGAGCTGATCGATGCCGGCCTGGGCCTCGTTGAGCACGTCCTGGACGCGCTGCTGCACCTTGGCCACGAAGCCGTCCCACTTCTGGGCGATGGGCTGGACCCGGGACGCCAGCTCGGGCTTCAGTTCGGGCATGGTTGTCTCCTTGGGATGGATCGGCGGTCGCACGCCGAGATTGTCGTTGCTCACGCCATCTGCTGGCCGCAGTAGGCGCAGGTGAAGTCCTGATCGCTCAGCCGCGGCGCGCCGCACCAGCGACAGCTCAGGGTGTAGGCCGCGGGGGCCACCTGGGCGGGCGCCTGGGGCGCGCCGGCGGCGAAGAGGTTGCCGAACATCCCCTGGCGCTTCGGCAACACCGCCCCCCGGTAGGCGTCGAGCAGCTCGCGCTCGGTGCGCTCGACGAGGTTGAGCAGGGCCTGGTGCTTGTGCTCCGTGGCGGAGCCGGCGTCCCAGACGTCGATGGCCTTGACCGCGATGCGGTGCTCCCGGCACAGGTCCTTTACGACCCCCTGCAGCTCCATGGCCGCGGCCCCCCGCAGGGGGCGCTGCGCCGCACGCACCTGCTCCCGCTCCTCTTCGGGAAGCAGCGCTACGCCGTAGCGCGCGCACAGCGCCTCCCACTCGGGCGAAACGCCCGCGGGGGAGTCCACCGCGTAGGCGGTGTCGAAGGCCTCCGCGATGGCGGAGCGGAACTGCACCCAGATGCCGTCGAGCTGCTCGATTTTGCTCATGGGTCGGTCTCCAGCCGGGAACCCCCCCATTCCCGCGCGTCCCCTACGCCGGAGCGGTGGCGCGAAACGTTGCACGCGCGGCAATGCCCGAGCGGTGCTACAGGCTCAGGTCGTCGTCCATGCTGGCGCCCTGGTACTTCTGCAGGTACTTCTGCCTGAGGGCGTCGTATTGATTCATCAGCGCGATGTCCGTGGACATCTTGGGCGACCAGTAGGTCCCCCAGGAGCCGTAGGTGGCCGCGTCGATGCCGAAGGTGGCCTGGAGCTGCGCGTTGACGTCCATGCCGGAGGCCGCCCAGGCCTCCTGGGCGGCCATGACCTCCACGTAGCGCTCGAAGGGCACGGGCTCGGCCCCGTCCGCGCTCACGCCCATGGAGCCGGAAAAGGCCGCGGCGTACTTGTTGGAGATGACCATGGTGTGGTCCTGGCTCATGCGGTTGGTCCACTCGCCGTTGACCCGATCGTACAGGGCCTTGTCCATGCCGTGGCCAGCCAGGTACTGGTTGACCTGATCCGGCGTGGCGGTGGGCGGGAGCTTGGTGAAGCCCGCGGCCACCTCGGCCCACTTCTCCACGGTGACCCCCTCCACCGGCTCGAGGAGCTGCGGGTTGGCGGACTCCGCCGAGGCGAGCTGCTGCCCCATCTGTTCCTGGCGCGCCTTCATGGCACCATTGACGAACTCGTCCTTTTGCTGCACCTCGAGCTCGCCGTCCTCGTTGGTCACCAGGTGGGACCACTTGTTGGTGAAGTAGGTGTGGGCCTTCTCCCACTCCTCCTCGCTCGAGAAGCCCATCTGGGCAATCGCCTCACTCTCGTCGCGGCCTTCGGACTGGACCTGTTCCAGGATGAACACCTTGCGCCAGTAGGTTGCCGGATCGTTGAGGTCCATGCCCGCGAGGTTGATGCCCTCGGCCTCGCAGCGGGCGTTGAACTCCTGCATTTCGCGCCAGCGCTGCTTTTCGTAATCCTCTTCCTCCTCCTGGGGCTCGTTGCCGCCGGCCGGGGAGCTGGGGGCGTGGCTGGTCGCCGACTGCGCCGAGTCCCCCCCGACGCTCAGGGCGCGCTGCTCGGTGCTGCCCCCGCCGAAAAGCCGCTTGAAGAAGTTGATGATCATCCGGATGATTCCCATGGGATCTCCTTATCGTGCGCGGCGCAGGCCGCGCCTTGTCCGTGGCCCGTTGATGTGATCTGCTGATGTGATCTGCGACCGAGAGGTTCCTCTGCGCGTGCGCGCGTCGCCGCTCGGCTCGGGGCAAAGCGAAAACCTGGGAACCCGACGTTTTGAGTGAACGGATTGACCCTCCTCCACAAGGGCGCGATCCACAGTAGGCCAAGCCGCGTCGGCGGACAATGGCTATCGTAAACGTAACGAGAGTTACAAAACAGGCGAATCGAAAGGCGGATCAGAGCGTGAGCAGGGCGCGCAGGCGTTGATAGCCGGCGCGGGAGACTGGCAGCTCGGTGCCGTCGCGCAGGGTGGCACGGCGGGAGTCGCGGCCGTGGGGCTCCAACCGGACGATGCGATCGAGGTTTACCAGCACGCTGCGGTGGATGCGCAGGAACCGCTCGGGATCCAGCGTCCGCTCGAGGCTGGCGATGCTCTGGTGCTTGAGCCACGACTGTCCCCGGCTGTGCAGGGCGATGTAGTCGTCCTGGGCCTCCGCGTAGTCGAGATCGTCAACCGGGATCACCACGATCTTCGTCCCGTCCTTGACCACCACGCGGGTGACCGGCTCGTCGGGGGGGCGCGCCGCCGCCGCGAGCTCCCGGGGGATGGCTTTTTGGCCTGCGGAGCAGGGCGCGTTGGCCTGGCCCGCGGGCGGTGGCGGCTCACCCGACGGCGGTGGAGGCTCGCCCGAGTACGGCGGCTCACCCGCGGGCGGTGGCGGCTCATCCGCGGGCGGTGGCGGCTGGACCCGCTCGAGGGCGTCCGCCAACCGCTCCGGGGTGAAGGGCTTGAGCAGGTAGTCCACCGCGTGGACCTCGAAGGCGCGCAGGGCGTGCTCATCGTAGGCCGTCACGAAGACCACCGCCGGCGTCGGCCCGCGCGCCGGCTCCAGCAGCTCCAGCACCTCGAAGCCGTCGAGCTTGGGCATCTGGATGTCCAGAAACACCACGTCGGGGTCGAGCTCCTGCACCGCTTTGACCGCCTGGAAGCCGTCTTTGCACTCCCCCACCACGGTCACGTGCGGATGGGCGGCGAGCAGCTCTCGCAGGTACTGCCGCGCCAGCTCCTCGTCGTCTACGATCAAGGCCCGCAGGGCCGACCGTTTGTCTTGCGTCATGGGCTCTTCTCCTCGGGGACCGGTGCGTCGGCGGGCAGGGTCACGGTCACGCGGTAGCCTGCCTCCCCTGACCTCGGAACCATCGGCCCGGCGGCGAGCTGCGCCGCGGCTCCGTATTGCGCCCGCAGCCGCCGGCGGACGAGGGCGAGCCCCCGCCCGGTGCCCCGGCTGGGCGGGGCGTCGGGCGCCACGTCGTTTTCCACGCGCAGCACCAGCGCATCGCCCTGGCACTGCGCCTCCAACCGGATCTGGCAGGTCTCGCTGAGGTGGGCCACGCCGTGACGCACTGCGTTTTCCACCAGCGGCTGCAACAAAAGGGGCGGCAGCCGACACGGCAGGCAGGACTCGTTGATGGATTCCTGCACCCCGAGCCGGTCGGCGAAGCGGTAGGACTCCACCTTCAGGTAACCCCGGGCCAACGCTAGCTCCTCGTCCAGGGTCACCCGCGCGCGGTCCGATAGCCGCGAGGTGCGGCGGAGAAACTCCGACAGGGCCACGGTCATGTCCCGCGCGCGTTGGGCGTCCAGGGCCGTGAGGGCGCTGATTGAGTGCAGGGCGTTGAACAAAAAGTGGGGATCGAGCTGGGCGCGCAGGGCCTTGAGCTCGGCCTCGCGGGCCAGCGCGCGGGCCTCCACGGCCTCGCGTTCCGCCTCGGCCGACGCACCTAGCGCGAGCACCAGGTAATGGTACACCACAGCCAGGAGGTAGTAGGCGGTGCCGATGCCGACCAGGAGCGGAACCTCGGCGTGGAGCGCCAGCGGGGCAGACAGCGGCAGGGCCCGCCCCAGGCCCAGCGCCAGCAATACCCACAGAGCGCTAGCAGTGATCGCAGCAGCCACATGGGATCCCACCCGTCGCAACAGGCCGGCCCCCCTGCGCAAGGGGAGCACCCGGCACATGTACCAGGAAGAGCGCGTCACCAGCGCGAACACGGCCGAAAGCGGCCCGCCGAGCAGGGCCGCCTCGGCCAGGGATCGGCCGCCCACGGTGGCGAGCAGCGCCACCAGCAGGGCGGTCATGGGGAGCCAGGCGACGTAGAAGGCCCGCCCGGCGCGGCGGTCGAGATCGCGATACATGGCAGTAGCAGTTGCTCTGTGCCGTAGCCGGCCTTTCGGGCTTTGCTGGCCCGTGTGCCGTAGCCGGCCTCTCGGACTTTGCTGGCCCGTGTGCCGTAGCCGGCCTCTCGGACTTTGC
>CAYFWA010000226.1:8091-9182 GCA_964346625.1 uncultured Myxococcales bacterium | reverse complement strand
ATCGGCAATCGGCAATCGGCAATCGGCAATCGGCAATCGGCAATCGGCAATCGGCGATCGCCGATTCGCCAGGCCGCGCTCTCCATGGCTTTGCGCCGCGGCCGCTGCCGATTTGAACAGCAGCAACAGCAGCAATGCCAGCGCGCCGAAGCAAAAGAGAAACTAGGTCGCCTTCCGCAGGGGTCAAGCCAGCCGGGGCGTCCGAGCCGGAAGGACCTTCGGCGCCCACCCCGAAGAGCTGATCAGCGTCGCGCTTTCCAGACCATCGGATCGCGTCGACCGTGGAACACCGCGAGGACGACGATGCGCTCCGGCTCGAGCACATAGAGCAACCCGTACGGAAATCGGTGCACCAGTGCCCGTCGGATCGGCCCGTGCAACTGTGTGTACAGCTCGGGGCTCTCTCGCACGCGGTCCACGGTCTGGTCCACTTCGCTCAAGAACGCGTCCCCCAAACCGGGGTGCTTCTCTTCGTACCACGCGTAGGCTTCGCGGATCTCCTGCTCGGCGGCAGGCCGGAAGATGACCGCTCGGCTCACGGTGCCGTTCGAAGGCTGTCGCGGAGGGACTCCCAAGCGACCCCCGCGTCGGGGTTCCGCTGGTAGTCATCGAGGCGCCGGTCGAGCTCGGCCCTCTGGGCATCCGTGAGCTCGATGTCCTCCGATTGGGCCGCGAGCTCGTCCCAGAGCCGTTGGATCAGCTCGATGCGCTCTGGAACGCTGAGCTCATCATAAAAGGACGAGTGCTTTGCCTGACTCATGCTTTGAGTCTATCCGGCCCGGACTGATCCAGCAATCGGAGGCTGCGCGATCAGCGCACCTCGCGCAAACGCGACCCCACGGTCGTCAACGTGCCAGAATCCGGGACAGGTCGCGGCGCGCTCGGCGCCGGCCACGTAGCGCCGCGCCACGCGCCAGACGATGAAGCGGGGCACGATGGGCAGCAGGCTGACGATGATTCGGTTCAAAAGCCCCATGGCGGCTCTCGGCGGTGGCGAACGGTGGGGAGCAGGGGGGCGCTTCGCGCCGAGATCGGAGCGCATCGAATCGAGGCGCGCGGGTCGAGGCGCATCGAATCGAGGCGCGCGGGTC
>CAYFWA010000226.1:6444-7991 GCA_964346625.1 uncultured Myxococcales bacterium | reverse complement strand
GCGCATCGAATCGAGGCGCGCGGGTCGAGGCGCATCGAATCGAGGCGCGCGGGTCAGCCCGCGTCGAATCGTGCGAAGAGGATCATCCCGCGTCCAGCCGGAACTCGGCCATGTCGAACCAAAAGCCCGTGCCGGTCAGGGCGTCGATCTCGGCCTGCACCAGGGCGCGGTGGGCGCGCTCGATGTTCAAAAACGGCTCGAACAGGGCGCGGCCCTGCTCGTCGAGCTCGTCCACCAGGCGCTCGTAGAGCTCGCTGGTCTCGGTCTCGGCCTCCAGGGCCTTTTTGAGAAACTCCAGCTCGGCCTCCGGGGCCCCGGCGGTGGGGTTTTGCGTGAGCTTAGCCACCCCGTCGGCCACGGCATCGGCCGAAGGTAGGATCGTCTTGACCTCGGTGGGGGTGACCTTTCCGGTCTCTTTCCACTGGGCCAGCTTGGCCTCCAGGTAGTCCACGTGGCCCTGCTCTTCCTCGGCGAGGGATTCGAACACGTCGCGTCCCACCGGCCCCGCGGTGGCCTCGGCCGCCTCGCGGTAGACCGCCAGAACCTGGTGCTCGTAGCGCAGCGCGGTGCGGATGGCTTCTTCGAGCTCCATGGTGTCGCTCCGTGGCTGCCCGCCCGGCCTCAATACGGATACATCTTGCGCTTGATCAGGTCGAGGTTCTCGAGCAGCTTGTCGTGCTTCTCCTCATCCATCTTCAGATACTCGAGCAGATACTGCTGGATGGGGTGCTTGGTGCCCTCGAGGGCCTTGAGGCTCTGGTCGGCCAGCCGGATGGTCTTTTTCTCCAGCTCGATGTGCTCCTGCACCAGGGTCCACACCTTGGAGATCTGCCGGGGATCGATGTTGATCTGCTCTTTTTCGAGACTGTCGGCGATGAGCTCCTGCACGCGGTAGTGCATCTGGGAGTCGTTGTGGATGATCTCGGCCACCATGAGCAGCAGCGGGTGGGTGGTCTTTTCCTGGATGAGCGCGGTTTGGCGAACGGCCGCCTTTTCGATCTTCTGCCAGCGCTTCATGAGCTTGAGGGTCTTTTCGACAGTCTCTTTCACCTTCTTCATCGCTACGATTCTCCTTGCTGGGGTGGTGGGGCCGCCCACCGTTGCCGGGCGGCCTCGGGATGCTCCGCGGTCTCGGCCGCTGGCTCCGAAGATCCTGTGATGAGGGTCCTACTGCAGGAGCCGATCGACCTTCGCCGCACAGATGAAATCGTTTTCCGAGATGCCCCCGATGGCGTGGGTACGATAGCGCACCTCGCAGGTCTTGTAGCCCACCACCAGCTCCGGGTGGTGATCCTCCTGGTGCGCGATCCAGCCCACCGCGTTCACGAAGGCCAGGGTCCGATAGTAGTTCTTGAACCGGAAGGTCCGCACCAGCGCCCCGTCGCGGTGCTCCCAGCCATGGAGGTCCTCGCTGTCGAGATGCTGCTGGATCTCCGCTTCGCCCATGGGGGGCACGCCCCCCTCGCAGGGCTTGCAGGAGCGCTCCGACCAGGCGGGGTCTTTGTCCGGGGTCTGGGTCATGACGTTACCTCTCGGTTGCCTCTCGG
>CAYFWA010000226.1:5127-6344 GCA_964346625.1 uncultured Myxococcales bacterium | reverse complement strand
CCTCTCGGTTGCCTCTCGGCTTCATCCAGGCTGTCTGGGTGAACGCCAACATAACCACGGACCGGCGCAGCGAAAGCCCCCGCGCGCCCGGGCCCCGCTCAGGGGGTTTCTTGCCGACCCGATGGGGTCGCGCCGTGTGCGCCGGTCGCACCAGTTGCGCCCGACGCGAGGGCGCGCGCCAGCCGCGCCGTGAGCGCCGCGGCCACCTGCAGGCCCGTGCGGTCGAGCTCCCGCACCCGGTCGGCCAGCCGCTCGCCGGTATCGGGCAGCCGCAGCTCCGGATCGATCTCGAGCAAGGGCAGCGCGATGAAGGCCCGCTGGCACAGATCGGGGTCGGGCAGGATCAAGGGGCCGTCACGCAGGACGAGGGCGCCGAAAAGCAGCACGTCGAGATCCACCGTCCGGCTGGCGTATCGATCCGCGGTGCGGCGCCGCCCGAGGGCGGCCTCGATGTCGCGCAGGGCCTGACGCAAAGCGAGGGGGGTGCCGCGGTAGCGCCCCGACCAGACCGTGTTGAGGTAGCGCGGCTGCTCGGGGCGCCCCAGCGGCTCGCTCCAGTAGCAGGTGGCCACGCGATCCACGGCCAGGAGCTCGTGCAGCCGGCAGAAGGCGGCCCAGACGTTTCGCTCCGGGTCCAGGTTGGATCCGACGCCCACGTAGACCCGCTCAGGCCTCGTCGACATCGCCGGTCGTCTCGCCGGTCGTCAGGCGAAAAGCCCCTGCCGCGGCGTGTTCGCGGCGGCGGTGGATCTCCACCGCGACGCTGCGGGCGAAGCGCAGGGCGCCGGGCTTGTCGATGCGCACCGAGACGCGGTCCACTCGGGCGTCGGCCAGACACAGGTCCGCCACGCGCTGCGCGAGCCGCTCGATGAGCAGATCGCTGGAGGCCTCCACCATGGCGAGGATCCGCTTTTTCAGGGCGCTGTAGTCCACGGTGTGGGCCAGGTCATCGGTGCGCCCGGCCTCGCGCAGGTCCGCCCACAGCGTGAGGTTGATGAGCACGTCCTGTGGCGCCTCTCGCTCGTCGGGGTTGAGCCCGACGATGCAGCGCGCCAGCAGGTCCTCGATGTGGATCCGGTCCGGACTCACCCCCTCGGGGGAGATTGGCTCGGTTGCCATGGATTCGATCCTTTTCGGGCTCGGTCCTCCGCTGGACGCCCGCGGCTCACAGGTGGACGCCCGCGGCTCACAGGTGGACGCCCGCGGCTCACAGGTGG
>CAYFWA010000226.1:0-5027 GCA_964346625.1 uncultured Myxococcales bacterium | reverse complement strand
GGCTCACAGGTGGACGCCCGCGGCTCACAGGTGGACGCCCGCGGCTCACAGGTGGACGCCCGCGGCTCACAGGTGGGCCCCGCCGTCCACGAAAATCACCTGTCCGGTGACAAAGGGGCTCTCGAGCAGAAACCGCACCGCGCGCACTACGTCCGGCGCGTCGCCGGCGGTCTGCAGCGGGACCTGGGGGGCCCGCGCCTGAAGGTAGCTCCGGTCCTCCCCGGGGGGCGGCAGCACCAGCCCCGGCGCCACCGCGTTGACCCGAATGCCCGGGGCGAGCTCCAGGGCGAGCTGGCGCGTGAGGGTGTGCAAAAGGTGCTTGGACAGCCCATAGCTGAAGTGCGCGGGATCGTAGCCGGTGATGCGCGTGTCGAGCAGGTTCACCACCTGCCCGCGTCCCCGGTCCGGGCGCTCGGAGCGGGCCAGCCCCCGACAAAGCGCGAGGGGCGCGAGGGTGTTGACCTGCAGGGTCTGATCCAGGGCGGCCCGGTCGAAGTCCGCGAAGCCATCGCCGAAAAACACCGACGCACTGTTGACCAGGATGTCGACGGGTCCGGCCAGCGCCGCCGCCCGCGCCACCAGCTCTCGGGCGGCCGCGGGCTCGGCGAGATCGGCCTGCAGCAGCTCCACCTCGGCGCCCCGGGCCGCGAGCTCGTCGGCGGTGCGCTGGGCGGCCTTTTGCGAGGAGCGGTAGTGCAGCACGACATGGGCGCCCTGCTCAGCCAGCATCAGCGCGATGTCCCGCCCCAGCCGGCGCGCGCCGCCGGTGACCAGGGCGCGCTGGTGCCCCAGGGCGCGCTGGTGCCCCAGGGGGCGATGTGGGTCGGTGCTCATCTGCGGGTCCCCTCCTCGTCCGCTGCTCGTCCGCGCCGTCTTCGCTTTTCCGGCTTGCTACCGTCCGTCTCTCAATTGCTCAATTGCGTCTCTCAATACCGCTCGGATTCGAACGCCGCGGAGCGCAGGCTGCGCGCCTCGCGGGCCCAGCAGCCGGGGGTGGGCCGCGAGCCCACGATCTCGCGCCAGCCGCGCTTTTTGGAGCGCACCCACTGGGTGCGCAGGGTGCCCTGGTCGAAGGTGAGCCGCATGCGCAGCCGCCGCCGGACGGCCGTGCGGCGCTTGTAGAGAAACTGGAAGTGGATCCGACAGCCCTTTTTCCAGGTCTTGATGTGGCGATAGAACACGTCCCCGCTCGAGCCCCAGCGGTTGAAGGTCACCCGACCCAAAAAGACCCGCCCGTCTTTGGGCGTCTCGCGGGGGGCATCGCCGAGCACCTCGAAGCTGGCGCGTTTGAGAATGCGGGCCTTTTTCACCCAGCACTCGGGGGTCTTCAAGCGCCCCTGGGCCACCTGGGCCCCGGCCTTGCGCGACGCGGTCCAGTCCGTGGCCGTGGAGGCCGGCCCGGCGTCGAGCCGTAGCAGCAGCCGGATCTGGATGGGGTGGGCCTTGCGCCGCTTGTAGGTGAACCGATAGCCCAGCTCGCATCCCTTGCGCCAGACGGTCACGCGCTCGAAGTACACGTCCTTGCGGGCGTCCCAGGCCTCGAGATCCAGCGAGCCGAGGGGGACCTTCTTCGCCGGCGCCGCCGGCGCGGCCCGCGCGGCCCCGGCGGCCCCGACGACCCCTGCCGCCAGGGCCAGCCCGAGCGCGAGGCCGAGTGTGAGCCCCCGCGTCAGGGTGCCGGGAAAAACCCGCGGTACCGCCGGGAAGCGGCGCCCTGCTCGCAGGACGTGTCGTTCGTGGGGAATCATCAGCGCTCCTCGGGCAGCAGGTCCGACAGGTGTAGCTCGAGGTACTCGTTGTCGGCGGCGCGAACCCAGTCGTCGCCGCGGCCGCTTTCATAGGCCACGTACAGCACCAGGTGGGTGGTGTCGTAGACCACCGAGAAGGTATTGGCACGGTCCATGGCCACCACGGAGACCAGGGCCTTGGCCTCCTCGACCCCGAGTGGCACCGGCTCGCCGCCGTGGTCGGGAAACACCTCGGACCCCTCCCACTCGTAGGGCGCGCCCTGCTCGAGGGCGAGCAAGGCCTCGTAGTGGGGCAGATAGCGGTTGCGGTAGGCCCCGGCGCGGTGCATCAGGATGTCGTCCGAGTCCCGGGCCGGCCCGTTGGAGGCCGTCTGGTAGCGCCGTACCACGTAGTTGAGCGCCGGGTCGGCGCGGTAGACCGCGCAGGGGAGCCGGTAGCCCACCGGGTAGGGCTCTCCGTCCGGGTCCTCGATGAGCTCGCCGGTGGTGGCGTCGTAGACGAACTCCTGGTTCTGATCCACCAGGAACGTCCGGATCTCGCCGTCCTTGCCGATCTCGTAGGCGTCCTGCTCGAGGTTGGCCTGCTCCGGGTGGTCGACGTGGTTGTAGGTGGCCGCGAGCTGTCCCTGCTGGTCAAACTCGTAGAGCCAGGCCGCCTGGTCGCAGTCGGGCGCCGGGCCATGTCGATACAGCGAGGCGTAGACCCCGTTGAACTCCGAGGCCGCCGCCTCGGCGCCCGCCCCCCCGCCATCGGGATCGCCGTAGGCCAGCATGGCCACCGTGCCGATGGAGGGGGCCCGCACCCGGCCATCGTCCACGGTCCCGGTGAGCACCTCGAGGGCCTCTTCCAGGTTTTGCGACTGCTCCAGGGCCTCGCGCCCCTTCATGCTGATGGACTGGGTCGCTATCCGATCCAGGGCGCTGGAGGAGCCCACGGCCGAAAGTGCGATGCCCCGCTCGCTCATGCCCGCGAAGGTCGACAGCATGCCCACGTAGCCGATGGTGACGTAGGCGGTGGCGCCCTCGGGGACGAAGACGGTGATCAGGGCGTAGTCCGCGAGGCCCATGTCGGCGTCGAAATCGAGCACGCGGGAGGCGAGCTGCCGCCCGTCGGTGGTCCGCTCGCCCCAGGCGGCGAAAAAGGAACAGGCCGGGATGTCGAACCGGGCCATCAGCCGCTCCTGCAGGTATCCCGGCACGAACCGGCCGTCGGTGGCCAGGCGCTGATTGTGCAGCTCCAGGTCCACCCCTGCCTCGGCCAGCCCGAAGTGCTCGGCGAAGCCCGAGGAGTAGCCGTTGGTGAAAAAGCGTTGCATGGTGCCCACGTCGCTGCCGAACTCCTCGGCCTGCGACACGTCCACCAGCATCATCACGCGCCGCAGGGTGTCTACGATGAAGTCGGGATCGGGGTGCCCGGCGTCGGCGGCGCCGGCCCGCACCCCCTCGAGCTCGTCCAGAAAGTCCTGTGAGGTGTGCGGCTCCACGTGTCCCCAGGCCTGATCCATGAAGGTATTGAAGAAGTCGATGGCCAGCTCGGGATCTATGCCGAACTCCTCGCCGATGAGCGGCCCGAAGATGGTGTCCCAGATGTCTTCCACCTGGTCGGCCAGCAGGTAGCCGTACTGGTAGCCCATCTCGTAGTGGGTCCCCCGGAGCCGGAGGATCCGCACCGTCCCGTAGGGGGCCTCCACCTCGGCGAGCACCCCCTGGTCCACCCAGTCCCTGACGACCCCGACCGTCCAGGTGGGCGGCCGGTCTTTGTCGTCATCCGAGCAGCCGATGGCTCCCAGGGATACCGCGAGCGCGCCGAGCAGCGCCACGATCCGCGCGCCACGATGGACCCAACCTGTGTTCTGATTCACCTTGGACCTCCATGTCCGTTGAACCCGAGGCATTATGACAAGACTCCGGGGCGTTGCGCAATGGCTCAGTCCGCCCAGGCCATTTTCCCAGCGGGCGGGGCAAAAGCGCAAGCCTCCTGCGCCCTCGAAAGGGGTCTGCCTCGGTCAATCTTTGGAATGTCGACCGGTATTCCATCCTTTCTTTGGTCTACAGGGAGATGTCCCGACCATCCTCTTTTCGAGCCCTGGACATCGCCACAGTTTCTTACTATGCACGAAGGGAGCGACACGAACCGACGAGCCAACGAACCGACGAACCGACGAGCCGTCGCTCCCGGCGCGACGAAAGGACGGAGGACGGAGCCATGGAGATCCCGGTCACCCCGATCGCCGAAGGCGAGATGAAGCCCATCCCCACCGACGATTCGAAGCTCGGCTTCGGACAGCACTTCACCGATCACATGTTCCTGGTGGACTACGACCCCGAAACGGGCTGGCACAACGCCCGCATCGAGGCCTATCGCCCGCTCACCCTCGACCCGGCGGCCATGGTGCTGCACTACGCCCAGGAGGTCTTCGAGGGCATGAAGGCCTACCACGGGCGCGACGGCAGGATCCGGCTGTTTCGCCACCGGGAAAACCTCGAGCGCCTCAACCGGTCCAACGACCGCATGATGATCCCGGCCATCGACGAGGAGAGCTGGTCCGCCGGGATCAAGGCCCTGGTGAACCTGGATCGCCGGTGGCTGCCCAAGACCGAGGGCTGCTCGCTGTACATCCGCCCCACCATCATCGCCACCGACCCCTTCCTGGGCGTGCGCCCCTCGAGCCAGTATCTGGGCTACGTGATCATCGGCCCGGTGGGGGCCTACTACCCCGAGGGGTTCAACCCGGTGCCCATCTGGGTGGCCGACGAGTACGTGCGCGCGGTGCGCGGCGGCGTGGGGGATGCCAAGACCGGCGGCAACTACGCCGCCAGCCTCAAGGCCCAGGTGAAGGCCAAGGAGGCCGGCTACAGCCAGGTGCTGTGGCTCGACGCCCTGGAGCGCAAGTACGTGGAGGAGGTGGGCACCATGAACATCTTTTTCCGCATCGACGGCAAGGTGATCACCAGCCCCCTCACCGGCTCCATCCTGCCGGGCATCACCCGGGACTCGGTGCTGCGCCTGCTCGAGCACTGGGGCATCGAGGTGGAGCAGCGACGGCTGTCCATCGACGAGGTCTTCGAGGCCGGCAAAAAGGGCACCCTGCAGGAAGTCTTCGGCTCGGGCACCGCGGCCATCATCACCCCGGTCAAGGAGATCGCCTACCGCGACGACATGCTCTCGGTGGGCGACGGCACCACCGGCGAGCTCGCCCAGCGCCTCTACGACTCCATCCTCGGCATCCAGTACGGCTACGGCGACGACCCCTTCGGCTGGGGCGAGGTGATCGGCTA
>CAYFWA010000225.1:0-9198 GCA_964346625.1 uncultured Myxococcales bacterium | reverse complement strand
AGTGCCGTCCGCGCCGACGGCACCCGCGCCGGCCGGCTCTGCAAGGCCCCGTCCGCCCCCTTCGCCCCCTTCGTCCCCTCCGTCCCGTCCGTCCCGTCCGACCCATCCGAGCGTCCCTGGTGCGACTGCCGCGCCTTGTCCCCCCAGCTCTCGTCCAGTGCCGTCCGCGCCGACGGAAGCCGCGCTGGCCGGCGAGGGCTACGCGCTTGCGCCCCCTGGGTCCGCGCCGGCCCCTGCGCCGGTTCCTGCCCCGGTGCAGGCCGCCCGGACTGAGCCGAGCCCGGCTCGGGTTTCTCCCCCGGCGCAGACCTCCCGGACTGCGCCAAGCCCGGCGCATCCCCCTTTCCAGGCGTCTCCTCCCCGGACTGCTCCCGACCCAAACCCGACGCCTCCTCCTGGGACCGGGCCGGGCGCAGCTCGGACTCCGGCTGAGGCATGCCCAGCATCGTCCCTGGTGTACCCGCACCTTCCCGCGAACGCGCAGGCTCATCCATTGAGCTCGCTGGCTGCTCGGGTGGCTGCGGCGCCTGATGCCCGGGCTTTGCCTGCTGACGCCGGGCCACCGCCTGCCTCGACGGCGCGCCGTCTCTGTCGCCTCCCTGTCGTTCACCTGGCATCAGTCCTCCTCGCCACGAGCACCGCAATCACTCTGGCCAGTCCGGTCTAGTAGCGATCAGTCCGGTCAGTCCGATCAGTCCGGCCAGTCCGGACAGTTCGGTCAGGTCAATAGCATCGAACGCACATGTTCGTCGCCACAGGCGGCCAACTCGCGTCTAAGTTACCAGGATACCACTTCCCCCTCCCCGCACGAAAGACAGTCAGGCAGACGACGGCAGCCGGTCCCGTGCACGGACCATCGGCCGTCCCGTCGACCGCCCAGTTAACGGGACTTGTAACCCTGGAGAGGGATCCATAACACCGTAGGGAATCTCGATATCTCCTTTGACTGCAACTTGACCTATCGGCTGCCTTCGCCGCTGATCACTTGGCACAGCGAAAGCCGAGGCGCTCGTCCTGGTAGGACGAGGCGAAGTAATAGCGAAAGGCGGCGCGCAAATCGTCCGCGTAGCCAGTGAGGCTGCCGCCGCGAAAGACCCGGTCGGAGCCACGAGGGCTATATACCCACGCGGTCCCATCCGTCGGCGCCCCCATGTAGTCACCGCGCCAATCATCCTCAACCCATTCCCACACGTTTCCGGCCATATCGCATAGTCCCTGAACAGAGTTCCCAGCAGGCTTACTGCACACGGACCAAGTACGATCCGTACCGCAGCCGTCATTGCCGGGGACAATGTCACCCATCACCGCGTAACTGCATGTCGCCATCGTATTGCCCCAAGGATACCTGTAGTCCGACGAAGGCCCCCCGGAACGCGCCGCGTACTCCCACTCCGACTCCGTGGGCAATCGGCCCCCGGCCCAACTGCAGAATGCAGATGCTTGATCCCAGTTCACGCAGTTCACTGGATGATTCTCGTATCCGGGATCGTTCCAGTTGCAAAATACCCCCGCCGTGCTCGGCGCCGTGCACACCGCATCATTCACGCACGCCGCATATTGCGCCACCGTCACCTCCGTCTCCGTCACCTCGAACGTCGACACCGTCACCGCGTGCACGGGCGTCTCGTTTGAGGTCCCGCTGGTGCTCCCCATGTCGAAAACCCCACCGAGTATAACGATCCACACCACAGGGCCACTACAACCATCGTAACACCCGTCAGTGGCGTTTCCGTTGTTGCCGTCATCGCAGCTCTCCGGGCCCTCAACAACTCCGTTGCCGCAGGTGTAGCAGCCACTCGTGTCCAAGGAGCTGCAGTCGATCGCGCACGCCAGGTTTCCATCTGAGTAGCCCGCCGCGCTCTGGCACGTCTCCCCACCCAGAATGCCATACTCGCACACCTCGCCGCTCTCTAGTTGCCCGTTCCCGCATACGCCAGCGCAGCCACTCGTATCGTGTTGACATTGCCCGTCGCATGAAAGTACGCCACCGGGGTAGCCCAGCGTCTCGCACGTAGAGCCTCCCAGATTCGTCCCATCGCAATCCTCCGCGGGGTCGAGATAATTGTTGCCGCAACGGCCGGAGCAACCGCTCGTGTCGAGATGGCACTGCCCGTCGCACGACAGCGTACCTTCGATGTAGCCCTGCGTTTGGCACGTCTGCTCGCCGAGGTTCGTTCCATCGCAAGATTCTCCATCCAGATTCTGCACCGTTCCGTCCCCGCAATACGGCGCCAGGGACTTGCAGTCCGGAACGCAACCGCCGTATGTTCCATCGTTCACACTATCGTCGCAGGACTCCGGGCCTTCGGTGACGCCGTTGCCACAGGTGTGGCAACCACTCATGTCCAAGGACAGGCAGTCGATTGCGCACGCCAGGTTCCCATCGGGGTGACCCGCTGCGCTCGGGCACGTCTCTCCGCCAAGGGCGCCTCTGTCGCACACCTCGTCGAGCTCTAACCGCCCGTTGCCGCACACGCCCATGCAACCGCTCGTCAAGAGTTGGCAATCCGAGTCGCACGAAAGCGTGCCCTCGACGTAGCCCACCGTCTCGCACGTCTTGCCTCCTAAGTTCGATCCGTCACACGCCTCCTCTGAATCGATATCACCGTTGCCGCAGTAGTCCGTGTCTGCACTCATGCAGGCACCGGATAGACAGAACCCGCTACCACCAGAGTATTCGCAAGGCGTAAGATCCGACTCACCCTCGCAAGCAGTGATCTGGCCCGGGTGTACGCACTGGTGCACCGGGTGGCATACCATCGCACCGGTACAGTACCAGGCATCTCCACCGGTTTCCTCAACGCCGGCACAGTACCGAGACTCCACATCTAGACAGCCACAGAGGTATATGCTCAGGCATGCAAAGACGCCAGTGACGAGACTCGCGCAGCGCCGTAACCCGTAGTACTCGCAGCGGTTCGGAAGAGGCGATGTCACGGGTTGCGCAGTCCACAGCACTCGCTCGCCGCGTTGTAGCGGGGAGAGCACCCGTGAGGACTGACCTGTAACGAAAGCATTCGCGGGGAAAGAATATGAAGCGGCCACGCACAGGTCGCGCGAACCCACGGGAAGAAGAGTTTTCGCCGAGCGCATGCACGACTCCTCAGGGCTTGAGGTCGTCACAGGATAGAAAAACCTATGAGCCGATATTCGGATGGTGCTTATCCCTAACGGCGCAACAAGAGACAAGAACGTGTCGACCAAGAACCGGAACCCACCGCTGGACGCGGCCGATCTGGGGATCAGGGCTACAGGGCTTCACGAGGGTTATCTGGCACAGCGGAAGCCGATATGATCGTTCTGGAAGTCCAAATCGAGGAAAGGCGCGCCCCGGGCGGCGGCGCGAAGTCCGAGCGCGTTGGTGCCGAAGCCGCCGCCCCGCATGATCCGATATTCGCCGCGAGGACTGTCCACCCAAGCGCTACCATCCGTCGGTACACCATTGTAGTCATCGTGCCAGTCATCCTCCACCCACTCATACACGTTCCCTGCCATGTCGCATAATCCCTGTACAGTGTTCCCAGCAGGCTTGCTGCAAACCGACCATGTACGACCCGTGCCGCATCCACCTCCTCCACCGTCATCCATCACCGCGTACTCACACCTCGCTGTAGCATTGCCCCACGGATATGGATAGTTAGAAGACGGACCTCCAGCGCGGGCAGCATACTCCCACTCCGACTCCGTTGGCAGCCGGCCCCCTACCCAGATGCAAAATGCCCGCGCCTGTTCCCAGTCCACGCAGTTCACTGGGTGATTCCCTAAGCCGTGAACATTCCCGTTGCATGATGAACCCATGCCCGGCGTCGTACATGCCCCAGCGTTTACGCATACCTCATACTGCGAAACCGTTACCTCCGTCGCAGTCATCTCGAACGTCGGCACCGTCACCGTGTGCACAGGCGTTTCGGCCGTCCACCCGCTCGTGCTCCCCATCTCGAAGCTACCGCTCGGCAGCGCAATCCACGTCAAGCCTTGGCGGCAGCCGTCGAGACACTCGTCGGTATCGTCCCCGTCATTCCCGTCGTCGCAGGGCTCCGGGCCTTCAACGGCGCCGTTACCGCAGGTATGGCAGTCGCTCGTATCAAACGAAACGCAGTCCCCCGCACACGCCAGGCTTCCATGGTCGTGACCGGCCACTGTCTGACACGTCTCTCCGCCTACGTTGTCCCCGTCGCAGGCTTCGCCCGGCTCCATCCGCCCGTTGCCGCAATCGCTTGTGCACCCGCCCGTCTCGAGCTGGCATACCTCGTCGCATACCAGAGTTCCCCCGGCGTAGCCCAGCGTCTCACACGTCTGCCCGCCAAGGTTCGACCCGTCGCACGCCTCGTCCGCGTCGATGTCACGGTTGCCGCAAATATCGGTGTCCGCGCTCATGCACGCTCCGGCCATGCATGCCCCGCTGCCGCCCGAGTACTCGCAGGGCGTGCCGTCGGGCTCCCCGGCGCACGGAGGGAGCTGGTCTGCGTGCACGCACTGGTGCTCCGGGTGGCACAGCATCGCGCCGGGGCAGTACCAGGACTCTCCTCCGGTCTCCGCTACGCCGGCGCAGTACCGAGACTCCACCTCCAGGCAACCAGACAGGCACGCAATCGAACACGCAAAAAGGCACACGTACAGCAGCACCAGCGCGCGGGCGGTCCGCGCTTTGGCGGATGATTTCATACCGCCCGGCTCGCGCCGCAGTGGAGCCAGCGAGCGAGTTGCTGGGTGTGGGTAACGCAAGGACGACGAGCGCGAGGCTGGCCGGCGCAGAGCTGACAAAAGCATGCGGATGCATTTTTCCCTCTGCGCCATACGCTCCTCCAAGACTTCGCCGGGCGGCAATGCTGTGCTGATCATGACACGTAGGCACCAGAGAGATGAAGGTAACAAGGCCGCAGTCCCGCAAAGCTCGGCTAGAACCGGAACCCCGCGTTCACCGCGGCCCCGCCCGGCACCAGGGTCGGGACGAGCCGAAATCCCTGCGGCCCGCTGGCCTGAGGCGCGGTCACCGGACCGGGCGCCGACGCCGTCACAGGCCCGGGCGATGGGCTCGTCCCGGGCCCGCCAGCGCGCGGCCCGGTCGCCGGACCGGGTGGCGGCCCGGTCCCCGGGCCCGGCCGCTTCCCGGGCTCGTCCGGGCTCTCCTCCACCTCCTCGGCCTTCGGACGGTTCATCACCAGCAGCGTGATCCCGGCCACCACCACCGCCCCGCCCACCGACAGAAGCGAGTAGGCCGCCTGGCCGTATCGCTTCCCCGATTCCCGCAGATCCAGCAGACCAGGCCTCTCCTGCTCGATCTCCGACAGCAGACAGCCGTCGCCGCACCCCTGTAGCTCATTTTCCGAGTTGCTCACCCAGTCGTCGAACTCCTGCAGGTCGAGCTGCGACTTGATCAGGAGCCCGCCGCCCACCGCGGCCACCGCCAGCCCCGCCCCGAACACCGTCCACGGCATCCACCGCTTCCAACGCCGCTTGTAGACCACCGCCGTCTTCACCAGCTCCCGCACCCGCACCAGCTTCAGGCGCACCTCCACCTCCTTGCCTGGCATGACGAGCACCTTTTTGGTGGTGGTCACGTGCTTGGGCTTTTTGGCCACGATCTGCAGCTCCCCCGGCGTCACCAGCCGGCTTTGCTCCCCCGGCCCGGAAAACCAGACCTTGCCGTTCACCGTCACCCTGGCCCCGGACGTCTTGCACCGCACCGTCAGCCGGGCCAGCCGGCCCCGCAAAAGCCGCTTGTAGTCCAGCGCCTGCTGGTAGTGCTCCTTGCTGTGCGGCCCCTTGCCGTAGCGCAGCGCCTTTTTTACCGCCCGGTACGCCTGCAGCGGCCGGTCCAGGTGCACCAGGCACTGCGCGATGTTCAGCCAGATGGACGGGTGGTCCCAGTGCGACAGCGCCTCGCGGTACACCTTCAGCGCCTTGCGCACCTCCTTTTCCACCCAGCGCTCGGTCGCCTGCTTCAGCAGCCGGCTCGCCGCCTGCCGCTGCTTTGGGCTCACCCCCTTGCGCCAGGGCTTCTCGGCCCCGGCTTCAGACCGAGCTTCGCCCCGAGCCTCGGCCGCGGCATTAGCTTCGGGCCCGGACCCGGCCTCGGCTCCGGATCCCGCCTCGTTCGCCGAACCAGGCCTCGCTCCGGGCCGGGCCTTCGCCTCGGCGCCGGCCTGCCTTGCGGGCGCGGCCCGCGGCCCGCGCCCGCGCCCCCGCGCCTCCGCAGCGCAGGGCACCCTAGCGAGAGCCGCCGCCACCGTCACCAGACCGACCGCACACACCAGCGGCGCGGACGTCCTCCTGGCATAACCACCGACCCCGCGACAGAAGCTGATGCGTACCCTATCACCGTTCCTCATGGCTGCTCCTCGCTCCCTGCTCCCTCACTCTCGTGCCTCTCGCGATTCATAACAGCTTCTCACACCATCCGAAAGGCTCAGGTAACGTGCATGGAATCCTCCAGTAACACTGTAACGTCGGTGGCTCGCCACGTGAGGGGGGCGCGCCCCCCTCTCCACTCCCCCCAGCGCCGCCCGCGGCGACCAAATACCTCAAACAGAAAAAGAAACGGCCGCTGCACGCGGCCGATCCGGGTATCAGGGATCCGGGAATCCAGGGGCCGTCATCTAGCACAGCGGAAACCGAGGTAGGCGGACGTATCCGACGGAACGGCGTGGCCTCGAGCCGCAGCGCGCAGGCCGTAGGCGTCGGTGACGAAGCCGCCGCCACGTACCACCCGGGACGAGCCGCGAGGACTCTCCAACCACGCACTGCCATCCGTCGGTACACCATTGTAGTCACCGTGCCAGTCATCCTCAACCCACTCCCACACGTTCCCCGCCATGTCGCATAGACCCTGCACCGTATTGCCTGCAGGCTTGCTGCATACCGGCCACGTACGGCCCGTGCCACACCCGTCACCGCCGTCGTACATCACCGCATACATGCAAGTCGCCGTCGCAGTACCCCACGGATACCTGTAGCTCGACGACGGCCCCCCGGAACGAGCCGCGTACTCCCACTCCGCCTCCGTCGGCAACCGCCACCCAGCCCACGTGCAGAAATCCACTGCCTGCTGCCAATTCACGCAGTTCACAGGGTGATCCTCGTAGCCAGGATCGTTCCAGTTGCATCTCGTATCGCTTGTGCTCGGCGCCGTGCATGCCCCACCGTCGTTCACGCACGCCTCGTACTGCGAAACCGTCACCTCCGTCTCTAGCATCTCGAACCCTGGCACCGTCACCGTGTGTATTGGCTCCTCGCTCGGTCCCCCGCTCATGCTCCCCATCTGGAAGGTCCCGCCAGGCAGGGTCACCCACGCCGAAAAACCCGGTACCAACGTGCAACCACTCGTGTCCCATGAGCAACTTCCGTTGCAACCCAGGGTACCGCCGGAGTACACCGCGGCCAAGCTCGAGCAGTCCTCGCCTCCAAGGTTCGACCCATCGCACGACTCCGTCCCGCACACGTAGCCGTCGCCGCAGCCCGTCGCCGCGCCCGAGCAGTCCCCGCCGCAACCGTCGCAGTCCTCGGTGTTGCCGTCATCGCAAGCCTCGTGGCCCTCCCATACGTGCCCATCCCCGCACGCCGCAATCTCGCACGTGTTCAGACACTCGTCCGAGTTGTCCAAGTTGCCGTCGTCGCACGGCTCCGTCCCGCACACGTAGCCGTCGCCGCAGCCCGTCTCCTCGGCCGAGCAGTCTCCGCGGCAACCGTCACAGTCTGCCACGTTCCCATCGTCACATCCCTCAGGGCCCTCGACCACGCCGTTACCGCAGGTGTGGCAGTCGCTCGTGTCAAAGGACCCGCAGTCCCACGCACAGGCCAGGCTCCCCTGAGCGTGACCGGTCACGCTCTGGCACGTCTCGTCCGCTAGGTCGCCCCCATCGCACACCTCGTCCGGCTCACGCTGACCATTGCCGCAAACGCTCGTGCAACCGCTCGTCTCGAGCTGGCATACCCCGTCGCACGTTAGCGTGCCCCCCGTGTAGTCCAGCGTATGGCACGTCTGACCCCCTAGGTTCGACCCATCACACGCCTCGTCGGCGTCAATGTTTCCGTTGCCACAACGACCGGAGCAGCCGCTCGTCACGAGCTGGCATTCACCGTCGCAACTCAGCGTGCCTTCCACGTAGCCCAGCGTCTGACACGTCTGTCCCCCCAGGTTCGACCCGTCGCACGCCTCGTCCGCGTCAATGTTTCCGTTGCCGCAACGACCGGAGCAGCCGCTCGTCACGAGCTGGCATTCACCGTCGCAACTCAGCGTGCCTTCCACGTAGCCCAGCGTCTGACACGTCTGTCCCCCCAGGTTCGACCCGTCGCACGCCTCGTCCGCGTCGATGTCTCCGTTGCCGCAAAACTCCGTGTCCGCGCTCATGCACGCACCGGACATGCAAACACCGTTGCCGCCAGAGTACTCGCACGGCGTGCCGTCGGGCTTTCCGGCGCAGGCAGGGAGTTGGTCCGCGTGCACGCACTGGTGTACAGGGTGGCACAGCATCCCGACGGGGCAGTACCAGGGCTCGTCTCCGGTCTCCGCTACCCCGGCGCAGTACCGTGACTCCACCTCCAGACACCCGCCAAATAACGCGCAAAAGCACACGAAAAGACACACGAAAAGACACGCACGGATCGAAGCCTCCGCCCAGGCGGACAGGGCCGCCCGCGTCCGAATGCGGAATCTCATGCCCGGAAGCACAAACCATCGGAAGGCAGACGAAAGCGCTCCAGGTGAACCCAAGGACGGCGGGCTCAGGGCCAGCGGCGCGGACGTCCTCCTGGCATAACCACCGACCCCGCGACAGGAGCTGAGGCGTACCCTATCACCGTTCCTCATGGCTGCTCCTCGCTCCCTGCTCCCTCACTCTCGTGCCTCTCGCGATTCATAACAGCTTCTCACACCATCCGAAAGGCTCAGGTAACGTGCATGGAATCCTCCAGTAACACTGTAACGTCGGTGGCTCGCCACGTGAGGGGGGCGCGCCCCCCTCTCCACTCCCCCCAGCGCCGCCCGCGGCGAGGCTCATCTTCCCCAGGCTCGCTACGAGGACTCCGCTCACTCCTGGGGCCCCTGATGAGCCCCGCGCGGGCCGGCGACCAAATACCGCAACCAGCAACGGAAACAGAAACGGCCGCTGCACGCGGCCGATCCGGGGATCAGGGATCCGGGGATCCAGGGGTCCGTCAGTCGGAGTAGGAATCACGGTTACCCGCGACCCCCTCCAC
>CAYFWA010000224.1:8525-9226 GCA_964346625.1 uncultured Myxococcales bacterium | reverse complement strand
GACAACGCCCGGTTTCCGATCGAAGGTGGGCTGTTGCAGCGCCGCGGCGGCACCCCCCCGGCACCCCGAGGGAGATCCCAAGAGAGCCCGAGAGCAATTGAGAGCACCGCCCCGAACCGCTCGCGGAGCACGACCCGACTCCCCATGCGCACCTTCACCCACGATCTCAGCGGCGCCACGGCCATCGGCGGTCACTTCGAGCTCGAGCGCGAACAGCGCCTGACCGTGGATGGCCGCGAGCTGCTGTATCTCATCGGCAGCGCGCACGTGGACACGGCCTGCTGCGGCGCAGGCGGCTGCCGCTACGCCGTGGTGCCGGGCTGGATCGAGGCCTGGCGCCAGGGCCGCACCGCGCAGGGAATCCCCACCAGCGAGGTCATCCCCGTCCAAGGGGAGGCCGCCCGCGCCCGCGTGCGCCAGGCCATCTTCCGCCGCGAGACCCTCAACCAGGTGGTCTTCTGGTAGGGCGGGGCACGCGTCGGCGACATCACCGCGGTAGTCGGGCAGGGTGGAATCGACGAGCGCGCCGCGCTTGGTTACTATGGGTGGGTGTGGGTACCTGGAGCCGGGCCGGGCGGCGGACGGCGGCCCGGCGGCCCGAGCGTTTCCGTCTGGATGACCGCGATGATCACTGGTGTTTCGATACGAGCTTGCCTCGGTTCGCCGAGCGAAGGCACCGCGCGGCGGTCCCGGATGGCGCG
>CAYFWA010000224.1:0-8425 GCA_964346625.1 uncultured Myxococcales bacterium | reverse complement strand
ACCGCGGCGGTCCCGGATGGCGCGACCGCGGCGGTCCCGGATGGCGCGACCGCGGCGGTCCCGGATGGCGCGACCGCGGGGGGTGCGGGTGGCGGGTCTGCTGGTGGGCGTGGTGGTGGGCGTGGTGGCGGGCGTGGTGGCAGGCCTGGGCGCAGGCTGTGACACCCTGGACCCCTGCGCCGACCTGCTGGGGGGCTCGCGGGGGCAGGCCGAGTCGTGCCTCGAGAGCCTCGGGGGCACCCTCGGCCCGGAGGCGGTGTATCAGGACGAGGGCGGCGCCTACACCTTGGCCTGGGCGGACCACGGTCACTACGAGCTGGACACCGGGCTCATCGACATCTGCGATGACCAGGGCTTCGACCGGGAGCTGATCGTGCTGCGTCACGTCTCGGGGGATCCGGCGGTGACGGGACCGCGGGACGAGGTGGTCTTTCACGGGCGGCTGCGCTGCGAGCAGAAGGTCCACTGCGACGCGCCGCCCGAGGTGCTGCTGCGCGAGCCGCAGTTTTCCGCGGGCAGCTCCCCGCTGCCCATGGCCGTGGGCTGCGGTGATCTCACCGTGGATCTGATCCGGCCCGCCGAGCAGGTGGCCGACGAGGCCTGCTACGCCGAGCGCCTGTGCCCCGCGGGGACCACCTGCCTGGCCGCGCGGACCGAGCTCGAGTGCCCCGCTACGGGCTCGGTGTGCGCCCCCCCGGGCCAGGCCGAGCGCTACGTGGACCTGGATCAGGACGGCGTGCCCGACTGCGACGACCCCGACGCGGACGGTGACGGCCTTTCGAACGACGCCGAGCGCGCGGGGGTGGGTCGGTGGATCACCGACCCCTACCGGGCCGACACCGACGGCGACGGCGTGGGCGACGCCGAGGACGCCTACCCCACGGTGGGGCAGTGCGCCGAGGCGCTGTGGGTGGCGGACTTTTCTGCCGAGCCCTTCCCCGACGGGGCCTGGGAGCCGCTGGCCGGGACCTGGAGCTGGGACGGCACCAGCCTCGAGTGCGCCGACGCCACCGACACCGCCAAGATCTGGGCGCCGGGCACCGATTTCCAGGACGCGGTGGTGGTGGTGCGGCTGCGCTCCGGCACGCCAAACGACGCCAACATCGGGGTGATGACCCGGGTGGAGGACATCACCGCCGACCGCAACGGCGGGCACTACCTGCAGGTGGGGATCAACCCCCACAACCAGCGGGTGACCTTCGGCTACGCCAACGGCGAGTACCACTCCCTGCTGCGGCGCGCGGTGAGCTTCGCCCCCGACCAGCTTCACACGCTGGTCATCGAGATGCAGGGGCCCCGCTACCGGATCTACCTGTCAGACGACGAGAGGGTGCCGGCCGACGCCGTCCCCGACATCGACCAGACCGCCTACGACGCCCGTGGGGCCCTCGGCCTGCGGGTGCGTGACGCCGTGGTGCGCTACGAGTCCGTCGACGTGTGCCGCTGATTGGGTCCGGCGATCGGAGCCGCGGCTGCGCATCTACAACATCGTGGCCACCTGCGGGGCGAGACGCTCCACGCGCGGATCCGCCAGGAGGGGCGGCTGCGGCTGGCCTTCGCCCTGGAGGTGGCCCTGCTGGTGGCCGAGGCGCTGCACTACATGCACGAGCATTCGGTGATCCACTGCGACATCAAGTCCGAGAACGTCTTTCTTTGTCGCCATCAGGGCGAGGGGCGCAAGCGCCCCGTGGTCAAGCTCATCGACTTCGGCCTGTCGCGCACCGAGGCCCTGCAGCGTTCGGGAAAAATCACTCCGCGTCGCCTCGCGGGCGGCGCACGGCCGTCTGCGGCGTCGCTCGGCGTTGCAATATTCCTGATATTACTCCTTCTCGCTCCTTGCATCCGGCCGCGTCGCTCAGCGGATTTTTTGCTCAACGTACTGCAGTACGCCTCCGATAAAATCCACTTCGCGCCTTGTCGTGAACGATTTCTGCTCGTTCTCGCGACGAAGAAAAGGGCGAAACTCGAGTCTGATTCGCCTTTCGGTGCGCCAGGCAAAGCCTGGCGCACCGAAAGGCGAGCCTGAATTGAAACGCTCACCCCTCGTAGCGGCCCACGATGGCGATGGAGCAGATGTTTTGAAAGGGCAGGCCCCCCAGGTTGTGGGTCAGGCCGAGGCGGGGGCGCTCGAGCTGTCGCTCGCCGGCTCGGCCGTGGAGCTGGAGGTACATCTCGTAGAGCATCCGCAGCCCCGAGGCGCCGATGGGGTGGCCGAAGCACTTGAGGCCGCCGTCCACCTGGGTGGGGATGGTGCCGTCGCGGTCGAAAAAGCCGTCGAGCACGTCCTTGATCACGCCCCCGCGCGGCGAGATGTGCAGGTCCTCGTAGGTCACCATCTCGGTGATGGAGAAGCAGTCGTGCAGCTCCATCATGGAGATCTCCTCGCGGGGGTTTTTGATGCCCGCCTCGGCGTAGGCCTTGGCAGAGGCCTTGGAGGTGGTGACGAAGTGGTCGCCTTGCCACTGGTTGAAACCCATCTCCTCGCCGTTGGACAGGCTGAGCTGCAGGGCCTTGACGGTGACGAAGTCCGAAAAGCCCATGGCCTTGGCCTTCTCCACCGTGGTGACGATGGCGCAGGCCGAGCCATCGGAAACCCCGCAGCAGTCGAACAGGCCCAGGGGGTGGGCGATCACCGGGGCGTTGGCCACCTGCTCGGCGGTGACGCGCTTGCGCAGGTGCGCCTTGGGGTTCAGGGCGCCGTTTTGGTGGCTCTTGACCGAGATGTGGGTCATGGCCCGCTTGACGTCCGATTCCTTTTTGCCGTGCTGGGCGGCGTAGGCGCCGGCGAGCTGCGCGAAGGCGCCCGGGGCGGTGAGGTTGGGCCACCACAGCCAGGTCAGCGAGCCCCAGTCCGAGCCCGGGTTGGGCAGACCGCCGTAGCCCACGTCCTTGAGCTTCTCCACGCCGAGGGCGAGGCAGGTGTCGTAGGCGCCCGAGGCCACGGCGTAGACTGCGCCGCGGAAGGCCTCGGTGCCGCTGGCGCAGAAGTTCTCCGTGCGCGTCACGGGGATGAAATCCAGCCGCAGCGCTGCGGGCAGGGACAGCGCGCTCTTGCCCACGCTGACCTCCTCCATGCAGGTGGACAGCCAGGCCGCCTCGATCTCGGCGGGATCGATCCCGGCGTCCTCGATGGCTTCGAGGTAGGCCTCCACCATCAGCTCCTCGGCGCCCAGGTTCCAGCGCTCACCGAACCGGGTGCAGCCCATGCCGATGATCGCGACCTTGTCCTTGATTCCCGTAGCCATGATCGTCGCCTCCTCGCGCTAGAACTTGAAGAGCTTCTCGATGAGCTGCGACTTCATCACGTCGCCGCCGATCTCGAGCTTGCCGCCGGTGAAGGCGGCCATGGCGTTGAGCCGACCCTGGATCAGGTCGATGAAGTCCTCGGCCGCCATCTTGATGGTGGTGGTGGGCTGATCGTGTCGGCCCTCGGTCACCGTGCACTGCTGGTCTGAGATCTCGCAGAACCAGGCGCCACCGCCCGGGCCGGTGATGTCGTACTGGAACACCAGATCCACGTCGACGGCCTGGTCGGCCTGGAACCGCTGGGGCATCTCGGCGAAGATCCCGGCCACCGTGGGTCCCCCCCCGTCGCCGCCCCCGTCGGCGCCGCCCGCGGCCGGCGAGCCCCCGGCGGTGACCGCCTCCAGCATGGCCCCCAGCGCGGCGGTGGCGTCGGCGTGCTCCTGGGCCCCGTCGAGCGACCGGATCTCGTCCCAGTGGCGGTGGATCTCCTCCAGGGAGGCCGGCCGCTTTTCGTCTCCGAGCACCACGCCGGGGGCCGCCGCCACCGCGGCGCGGTTGAAATACCCCATGCCCGCGTTGAACACCTCGCCGGTGACGCTGCAGCCATCGCTGACCAGGTACGCCACCAGGGGCGCCACGAACTCGGGCTGGAGCTTGTCTTTCATGTCCGGCGGCAACAGCCCCTCGGTGAGCCGGGTGTGGGCCAGGGGCGCCACGGTGTTGCAGCGGATGTCGTGCTTTTTCCCTTCCAGCTTGAGGGTGTTCATCAGGCCCACCAGGCCCGCCTTGGCCGCCGAGTAGTTGGACTGGC
The DNA here is from genome assembly GCA_964346625.1 of uncultured Myxococcales bacterium. Classification (GTDB taxonomy): domain Bacteria; phylum Myxococcota_A; class Polyangia; order HGW-17; family JAJRWW01; genus CAYFWA01. The sequence goes on along the minus strand of CAYFWA010000224.1, from coordinate 4,368 downwards.
CGAAGTTGCCGTACAGCCCCGCCGCGCTGGTGGTGAGCACCACGCGGCCATAGCCGGCCTCCTTCATGTGGGCGATGGCGGCCCGGGTGACGTGGAAGGCTCCGTCCAGGTGCACCGAGCGCACCGCGGACCAGTCCGCGGGCTCGGTCTTGACCAGGGTCTTGTCGCGCAGGATGCCCGCGTTGTTGATCACGATGTCCACCCGGCCCCAGGCCTCCAGCGCCGCCTGCACGATGGCCGCGCCGCCCTCGGGGGTGGCCACCGAGTCGTAGCTCGCCACGGCCTCGCCGCCGGCCGCCTCGATCTCGGCCACCACCGCGTCGGCGGCCCGCTGCGAGCCCCCCGAGCCGTCGGTGGCGCCGCCGAGGTCGTTGACCACCATCTTGGCGCCGCGCCGCGCCAGCTCCAGGGCGTAGGCCCGGCCCAGCCCGGCGCCGGCGCCGGTGACCACGGCGACCCGACCGTCGAGGCGGATGGCGCCCTCGGGGCGCTCCGGGTCGGGCAGGGGCACGGCCTTCCAGAAGTAGCAGGTCATGCCCCGGGCCTCGTCGGTGACCCGCTTGCGGAACTCGAAGCGCACCGGCTGGCCCACCGACACCTCGTCCAGGGTGCAGTCGGTGAAGTCGGCCATGAACCGGCCGCCCTGCTCGAACTCCACCATGCCGTAGATGGCCGGGGGATCCACCGACACGGCCAGCATGTCCCCGGTGAAGGACTTCACGCGGGCGGGGCGATCGGCGAAGGCGTAGGGCTCCTGGGTGCCCACCGCCCGGCACTCGGGGTTCACGCACAGATCCTGGCGCGGGATCTGCGGCGTGCCGCACCGGGTGCACTGTCCGCCCATTAGCCCGTTGAGCAGGTCCCGCTTGCGCCACAGCACCGTGGGGGCGGCCTGGGTGGGCGCCTCGGCGCGGATGCCCTGGTCGGTCTCCATTAGGTCCCGGAACTTGAGGAACTTGGTGTAATTTCTGACCACGAGCTTGTCGTCGAGGCTGCCGCCGATCCCGCGGCGGGCCGGCAGCGCGGTGATGGCGTCGGTGACGCGGAAAGCCAGGGCGTCGCAGCCCTGGCCGAAGCCGGCCACCACGATCCGATCGCCGGGCTGGGCTTGCTCCAGGGCCTGCACGAGCATCACCAGGGGGTGGGCCGCTCCGGTCTCGCCGCAGGCCTCGTGCAGGTTGTCGGCCACCTGGTCGGGCTGGGCGCCGAGCTTCTTGGCGATCTTCTTGTGCTCCGACTTGAAAAAGCACGGGTAGACGAACCGCGAGACGTCGGAGGCGGCCCAGCCCACCTGCTCGAGCAGGGCCGAGACGGTGGCGGGGATGATCTTGGCGTAGCCCTCGTCGCGGACCCAGCGCTCCTCCCAGGTGTAGTCCGTGCGCTTTGCCGCGCCGCGGTAGTGGTCCACGAAGTCCAGCGAGCGGGTGTGGGTGCCCACCAGCTCGGCCACCACGTCCTGATCGCCCACCAGCAGGGAGGCGGCGCCGTCGCCGAACCACATCTCGTAGAAGGTGGCGGCCTTGGTCTGACGCTGGTCCGCGGCGGTCACCAGGAGCCGGTGGTGGTCCCCGCTTTTTACCGCGGAGAGCGCCGTGGCCAGGGCCGTGGTGCCCGCCCGCAGGCTGGTGGTGAAGTCCGCCGTGATCAGCTCGTCGCCCAGATTCAGGGCGTCCTTGAGCACGCCGGCGCACTGCCGGTCGGCAAAGGGCAGCGTGGTGGAGCCCAGGTAGACACCGTCCACCCGGGCCCGGTCCTGGCCCACCAGACAGTCGCGCGCCGCGGCCACCGCCATGGTGAGGCTGTCCTCGTCCCAGTTGCCAAAGGAGCGCTGGCCCTGGGCCACCATCACGATGGCCGGCGCGTACCAGCCCATGGCCTCGTAGATCGACATCCGGTCGAGCCGGAGCCGGGGGATGTATCCGCCGAAGGAAGTGATTCCGATGGTCATCTTTGCGCCTCCCCTTAGAGCTTGAACAGCTTCTCGATCAACTGTGACTTCATGAGGTCACCGCCGATCTCGAGCTTCCCGCCGGTGTAGGCCGCCATGGCGTTGAGCCGGCCCTCCATCAGGGCGATGAAGTCCTCGGCCCCCATGGTGATGGTGGTGGTGACCTGGTCGTGTTGGCCCTCGGAGACCGTGCACTGCTGGTCGCCGATGGCGCAGTACCACGATCCACCGCCCTCGCCGCTGATGTCGAACTGGAACACCACGTCCACGCCCTTGGCCTTTTCGGGCACGAAGCGCTCGGGCATCTGCGCGAAGATCTCGGCCACGCTCGTCCCGCCGCCGCCGCCACCCGCGGCGCCCTGGTTGAAGGCGTTGAGGATGGGGGTCAGCGCCGCCATGGCATCGGAGAGCTCCTCGGCGCCCTCGAGCGAGCGGATGGCCGACAGCTTCGTCGTCACCTCCTCGGCCGTGGGTGGCGCGCTGCCGTCACCCACTGTGGTGCCCGGGCCGGTGACGATGGCGGCGCGGCCGAAAAGCCCCATGCCCGCGTGGTAGATGCCCCCGCTCTCCGGACACTGCTCGCTGCATAGATACAGGGTCAAGGGGGCCACGAGCTCGGGCCCGAGCCGCTCCTTCAGATCGGGGGGCAGGATGTCCTCGGTGAGCCGGGTGGTGGCGATGGGCGCCACGGTGTTGACCCGCACGTTGTACTTGGCGCCCTCGGCCTTGACGGTGTTCATCAGGCCCACCAGGGCCATCTTGGCCGCGGAGTAGTTGGACTGCCCGAAGTTGCCGTGCAGCCCCGCCGCCGAGGTGGTAAATACGATCCGGCCGTAGCCCTGGCCGCGCATCACCTTCAGCGCCGGCCGCGTGACGTGGTAGGCGCCGTCCAGGTGCACCGCCCGCACCTGGGTCCACTGCTCGTCGGTCATCTTGGCCAGCGACCGATCCCGCAGGATGCCGGCGTTGTTGATCAGGATGTCCAGCCGCCCGAAGTTCTCCACGGCGGTCTGGACGATGGCCTCCCCGCCCTCGGGGGTGGCCACCGAGTCGTAGCTGGCTACCGCCTCGCCGCCGGCCTCCTGGATCTCCTGCACCACGGCGTCGGCCGCCGCGCTGGAGCCGTCGCCCGTGCCGTCGCGGGCGCCGCCCAGGTCGTTGACCACCACGCGGGCGCCCCGCCGGGCCAGCTCCAGGGCGTAGGTGCGGCCGAGGCCCGCGCCGGCGCCGGTGACCACGGCCACCTGTCCGTCGAAGTGGATGGGGCCGAGCGCCCGGCGCCGCTCGAGCTCCTCGGCCGAGATCCACTCCACGATGCCGCGGTCGATGACCGTCTCGCCGGAGTCGGCGTTGATCACGCGAAACACCGCGCGGCCCTCATCGGTTTTCCAAATCTGGGTCTGGATGGCCACCCCGGGATAAAGCGGCTTGGAAAAGCGCACCCGAAACCGGCTCATGCGCTCGGGCTCGCCGGGCATCAGGTGCTTGACCGCGGCGCGGCAGGCGTAGCCGTGGGTGCACAGCCCGTGCATGATGGGCCGCTCGAATCCCGAGGACTGGGCAAACTCCGGGTCCACGTGCAGCGCGAACACGTCACCGGAGAGCCGATACAAAAGCGGCTGGTCCTCCGAGGGCCGCGCGTCCTCGGTGAAGTCCGGGTCCCGCTCGGGAAACTCCACGGTCTCGGCCGGGGCGTCGGGCCCGCCGAAGCCGCCGTCCTTGCGGCAAAACAGGGTGAAGATGTTGGTAAACAGCTTCGCGCCGCTGTCGTGGAAGGTGTCGGCCTCGGCCACCACCAGGGCGCCCTTTTTGTCCCCCTTGTCATACATGTGGGTGATGGCGCCGCGGGTGCTGAGGTGTCCCTCGGTGGGGATGCCCCGGTGGAAGATGATGTCCTGCTCCCCGTGCAGGATGCCGCCGAGGTTGGCCTGCGAGTCGGTGGCCACGCGCATCAGGAAGTCGAACACCGCCCCGATGGAGAAGCTCGGGATCACCTTGAGCTGTTTTTCGTACACGTACTGCAGCTCATCGAACCCGGCGCCCACCCCCAGGGCGTACAGCACCACGTCCTTCCAGTCGTAGTCCCGCTCGATGGGACCGATGGGTTTGCCGATTGTCTCCAAATCGAGGGCCATGTACCGCCTCCTCATTCGATCTCATCCGAGCTCATACGATGACGATTCCGCTGCTGCGATCCTCGGGATTCCGTTCGAATAGTCAAGCCAAGAGCTGCGAAAAGGAAAGGGGACCAAATCCGCGCGCGCTTAGGGAGCGGGTCAAAATAAGGTCTGCAAGTCAGGGCGTCGAGGCGCCCGGCTGGCAAGGCGTGAAGAGGGCGAATATTGCGGGATATTTAACCGATGAACCGCTGGTGACTGGATCATTTTCAGCTTGCTGGAATGATCCAGTCCAGACCCGCG
>CAYFWA010000223.1:4694-9254 GCA_964346625.1 uncultured Myxococcales bacterium | reverse complement strand
ATGGGGAGCGAGGCGTCCGTGAAGCGGTAGGTCTGCGGGTGGGTGGGTAGCTGGAGCGAGCGCGGGAGGGTCAGTCGTCGTCTTGGTGGATGCCGAATTCCTGCTCGATCTTGTCGTAGTAGTCGATGATCTGGCGCACATAGGAGCGCTTGTGGGAGTAGGAGGCCGGGAAAAAGGAGCGCTTGAAGCCGTAGATGATGGAGTTGCGCAGATCGTGCAGGCCCATGCCGAGGTGCTCGACCGCCTTGAGGATCTCGTCGGTGACCGTGGTGTGCGAGACCGTGCGGTTGTCGGTGCACAGGGTGGTGCTCTGGCGCTGGGCCAGCATCTTGCGAAAGGAGTGATTCTCGAGCTGCCCGAGCCCGGGGATGGTCTGCATGTTGCTGGTGAGGCAGATCTCCAGCGTGATGCGTCGGTCCGCGATGTACTGCACCAGGTCCCGGGTGTAGGCGCGGCGGTCGTCGATCTCCGCGGCCTCCACCAGATTATCGGCGTACAGGTAGTAGGCGTGGCCGAGCCGGTCGGCGTGCAGGTCGGTGATGGCCTGGAAGATGGACTCGGGGCCGTAGGCCTCGCCGGCGTGCACCGTCTTTTTCATGAAGTGACGGTGGCAGTAGGCGAAGGCGTCCTTGTGGGTCCCGGCGGGGAAGCCCGCCTCCTCGCCGGCCAGGTCGAAGCCCACGATGGGGATGCCGCACTGATCCCGGATCTCCACGGCGGCGCGGGCCAGCTCGAGCGACGCCTGGCGATAGACCCAGTCGGGCTTGGAGTGGCTGTGGACCCGCCACAGGTCCCCGAAGTACTCCGAGAAGCTCGGCTGAAACATCCGCATGGCGCAGACGATGATGCCGTACTCGAAGGGGGGCTCCTGCTCGTCGCGCACGGCGGGCTGGGCGTTGAACTCGTCCTTGGCGCGCTGCAGCCCGTCGTTGACCGCCTTGAGCACGTTCTCGCACGACAGGTGGCGGTGCATGTGGAGCTGCGGGGCGAAGCGCACCTCGATGTAGCGGCAGCCCTCGGCCTGGCAGTCCTGGGCCAGCTCGTAGGCCACCCGCGCCAGGGCGAGCTCGGACTGCAGCACCTGGCCGGTGTATTTGAACCCGTGCAGGTAGTCCGCCAGGCTGGAGTAGCTCTCCTTGAACACGGTGTCGACGAGCCCCGACTCGGTCTGGGCGGGCAGCTCCACGCCGTACTGGCCCGCCAGATCGATGAGGGTCCCCAAGCGGATGGAGCCATCGAGGTGCAGGTGCAGGTCGGTCTTGGGAAGGCGGGTCACGAACTCCCGGCTGATCACTTTAGCTCTCCTGTACACGTTCAGGGGGGATGTCCCATCCCCCCTCGCCCCAAAAAAGCGCGGTTTTTCGGGGCTCACCCCCAATCATCGCGCTTCGCGCCGCTGCAGGGAAAGGCGCCAATTCGCCGTTTCGCGCAGTTTCGGTCCTACGTGACACCTGAACGGTTACGCTCTCCTGTCACTTTAGCTCTCCGCTGGCTGATCGGTGCTGGGGGGCGTCGGGGCGCCGCCACAGCACTCGCTCGTCTCCGCTCACCTTCAGGGTCAGGCGGTCTTCCAGGGGCTCCCAGGTGCCGCTGATGCTCTTGGGCAACCCTACCTGTCCCTGGCAGGGGCCGCGCTTGGGCACGCTGGCGCCCACGTCGAGGGTGAGCCGGCGGCCGCGCAGCCGCCCCCGCACCTCGTGGCGCGCCTGCTGCTCGTAGCGCAGCCGGCCGTTGCAGCGGTAGCGCTGGCTGTCGTTGGAAACCCGCACGCGGATGTCGTCGATGAAGCCCCGCAGGCGATCTGTGGCCTGGGTCAGGTGCAGCCGCAGCCGCCGGATGATGGTGTCTCCGCTGCGCTCGGTGCGCTCCTGGTCCCAGACCCAGACCCCGTCGAGCTGGGCGCGGTGAACCGGCAGCTCCACCTGTCCGCAGCGCACCCGCAGGGTGCGGCCCTCGCCGACCTTTGCCTGGCAGCTTTGCCCCAGCGGGAAGCGGTGGCGGCAGGCCTTTTCGCCGTCGGCCTTGGGGGTGCCGAGCCGAAACTGCGAGGATTTCGCCTGGTAACGTCCCTGGGTGAGCTTGGCCTGCAGGGCGAGGCGGGCCCGGCGCTTTTTGTTGCACGCCAGCTTGCGCTCCACGCCGGTGCCCAGCGCCCCGTGCAGCTCGAGGCTGCCTCCCACCCCGCCCTTCACGTCGGCCTCGAGCTCGAGCAGCAGCGACGTGGCGCGCCGGATCCCCGAGTCCGGGGCGTCGCGGCGCACCCCCACCCAGATCCCCGAGAGCTGCTCGGCGTCGAGGCGCAGCTTGGCGCTGCGCGTGCCGGTGGCCGGGCGGCAGCCCAAGGACGCTCCGCCGAACCCGGCGCAAACGAGCACGCAGAGCCCCAACATCGCGGGCCCCCTGGCCCTCGATGCCCGGGAGCGTGACGCGCAAAGGGGACCCGCCCCGCGCCGGGCCGAATCGCAGCAAGCCTGGGAAATGACAGCCGCTTGTGGAGCACCGCGTCGCATTGACCGGTACTATACTCTCCCGCCGGCCCGCGGGCCAGGACTTCCCGGCGCCTCCCGACAGTCGCACCCATCCCCTTCCGATCGATTCAGCCGCCCGCCCCGTCGAGACACTCACGGACTTGATCCCGGGCCTGGCGCCAGGACGGGCTGCGGCGGTCCTCGGGGCCGGTGGCGTGAGCGACGAGTTGGAGACGCGCGATCCGTTTCTGATAGGTGCGTTTCGTCTTTTTCCGGAATGCACGCGAGATGCGCTTCTCTGGATCCGGGATCCGGTCCACGGTCGAACGCAATGACAGATTCAACCAGGAGCGAATGCCCGCATCGGCGAGGCACCATGCTTCGAATGACTCGCGTGCCTCGAGGTAGGGAATTCCCGCCTCACTACAAGCCTTGGCAATGCTGCGATGGGGCTCGTCGTGACGCGCGTCCTTGCCATCGCGGTCCACGACCACCGCCACGCATCCCTGTCCATCGCGAATGCGGTCTTTGGCCAGCTCGATGAGCTTGTCGGCCCGGCGTTTGATGTTACCGAGACCGTAGGCGGGGAGCCAATCGAGGTCCACGGCCAGATCTGCCGCGCCGACTAGCTTCCGAAGCGCCTGTCCATCGCTGTCGTCTTCCACGATTACAACGACTTTCCAACGGCTCGCCGGGGTGCCCGTCATCGGGGCACGCCTCCGAGCTGTCGCATGCGCCACAGCTCACCCAGCCGGAAATCGTCCAGCCACTGCTCGAGCTGCGCCTCATCGAGTCTTCGTAGCTGCGTGCCCCCGTCCGGCTCCCGATCCACCACCACGACCTCTCGAGGCCTCGCCGCGTCCACGAGATCGGGGGCGTGAGTCGTGACGATCACCTGCCGGGTCCCATCGTCCGGACATCGTTGCCGGATCACGTCGAGGAGCCTTTCGAAAACCAACGGGTGCAGGCCGTGCTCGGGCTCCTCGATGCACAGCAGGCCATGCTCGGGTATCAAGTGCAAGGCGGTCACCAGGGCCAGCAGCCTCACCGTACCGTCCGACGTCGATAGCAGCTCCACCGGATCGGCGAACGGGCGCTCCTTGATGAGTAGCTGGACCTTTCCCCGATCGACGTTGAGCGCGACCCCCTCCATGACATCCAGGAGCAAATGAAAGTCCTCGACGATCGAGTCGAAGGTGGGCTCTCCCTCAAGGGTGCGCAACACATTGGCCAGATTCGCCGCATCCGAGCTGAGGGATCTGGTCCGGGCGTCGTGTTGCGGCATGCGCGCGGCATCCAGGTTCACCGTAAGAAACTGCCAGGATTCGACGAAAATCCGCAGTGCACGGACTCGAGGATAGGTCCCGAGAAACCCCAGCGCTTTCAACGCCAACAAGGACGGATCCCCGGTGTCGAAGGGCTCGCGCACCAACCTCTCGGGATCCTTCACGGCCTCCCCCCGGCCCCGCGCCGCCTTCAGCCACACCTTGGCCCGCCCGGGCTCATCACGTTCGACCTTGAGACGGAGCTTTTCCTCGAGTACCGCTGTTTGCCCCTCGTGCTCACCGATCACCAACCGGTAGCTCATGTCCGATCGGGAGTGGGGCGCCGACGGATCGGGCACATGGTACTGGATCTCGACTGCGAACTGACTCGCGTCGTCCCCCCCAAATGTTGCGCCTTTCAACCCTCCCAATCGCGCTACCGCCGTGCCCACGTCATGGCGCAGCGCTTCCGACAGGAACCGAAGCCCGTGGATGAAGTTGGATTTCCCGGCTGCGTTGGGACCGATCAACAGATTCACCGGCCGGACCTCGATCCCCACCTCCTTCAGGCTCTTGAAGCCGAAAAAGCTCAGTTCCTTGATCATCTGCTCACCGGCTGTGGTAAAGCGTGGCGCTCGATGTGCTCGGGTCGGCTACTCGGGACGTTTCGTTTGGTGGCCAACCCCGCTCCTTTCGTCGTGCACCTCGTGAAAAGTCACGAGATACCACAATACCGACCGCTTGGAGATCGAGCAACCAGGGGTGGACCGTGAGGGGTGGACCGTGAGGGGTGGACCGTGAGGGGTGGACCGTGAGGGGTGGACCGT
>CAYFWA010000223.1:1626-4594 GCA_964346625.1 uncultured Myxococcales bacterium | reverse complement strand
GAGGGGTGGACCATGCTGTTCGATCTCCCAGGTCGCGGTGATCGATCCGACCGGGGCCGATTGGAATCGATCTCACACGTCAGGATATCTCATGTCTCGATACGGGCTCCGATACCATTGGGCGCGCACGCTCTCCTTGCGTCGGGATGGCCCGCTCTGTCGCGCGGATCGGCTTGACAAGGCGTTAGTCGCTCGATAGATGCCCATTATGGAAAATAGAAGCATGTTCTGTTCTCACGATCGTCAGCATGAGCATGAACATGAGCATGAGCATGAGCATGAGCATGAGCATGAGCATGGGCATGGGCATGGGCATGGGCATGAGCATGAGCATGAGCATGAGCATGGGCATGAGCATGACGCTGTCTCCGTCGATGCTCGGGGATGCGCCGCGAGCTCGCGTCGGATCGTAGCCGCGGGACGGGGATCGGGCCCGCGAGGCGGTGGCGGCGCGGGGCGCGGACCTGCGGCGCGGGGTGCCCTGGGGGTCGTGGCGGTCTGGGTCGGGGTCTGGGTCGGGGTCTGGGTCGCGGCCGGGGCCGGGGCGGGCTGCGAGGAAGACGGGGACGGCCGCTACACCGAGGTGCGCGAGCCCTGCGCCGACCACGACCCGCTGCGGCGGCCCTACTTCGGGGACCTGCACCTGCACACCGGTTTTTCCTTCGACGCCTACGTCTACGGCAACCACTTCACGCCCGAGGACGCCTACCGGTTCGCCCAAGGCGAGCCGGTGGCCATCCCCACCCTGCACGCCACCGACGAGGAGATCATCGTGCAGCTCGATCGGCCGCTGGACTTCGCCATGGTGTCGGACCATGGAGAGTTCCTCGGCGAGATCGGTCTGTGCACCGAGGCGGGATCCCCGGGCTACGATTCGCCCACCTGCGAGAGCTTCCGCCGCGGGGGCGATGAGGGGGTGACTTTCTTCGGCTTCCAGACCGCCCTGCCCGAGCCGGACCGGATGGATCTGTGCGGCGACGCGGGGGCGCAGTGCTTCGAGCAGGCCCTGGCCGCGCGCTGGGGGGCCATCCAGGACGCGGCCGAGGCGGCCTATGACCGCACCGCGGCCTGCTCCTTCGTCTCCTTCGTGGGCTACGAGTACACCGCCACCCCCGACGTGGTGAACCTGCACCGCAACGTGGTGTTCCGAAACGCCCAGGTCCCAAAGCGACCCATCACCTTCTACGAGGCGCCCTCCTACCCGCAGCTCTGGCAGGCCTTGGCCGACCAGTGCCTCGACGCCAAGGGCGGCTGCGACGTGATGTCCATCGGGCACAACTCCAACCTGTCCAACGGCCAGTACTTCCCGCGCTACGAGGCCGGGGCAACGATCGAGGCCTGGACCCCCGAGACGGCGGAGCTGCGCCGCCGCCTCGAGCCCCTGGTGGAGATCTTCCAGCACAAGGGCGACATGGAGTGCCGCAACGGCTTTTCCGACGTGAACGGGGAGCCCGACCCCCTGTGCGACTTCGAAAAGCAACGCCCGCCCGGCGATCCCGACTGCGGGGAGGACACCGGCACCGGCGGCATGCGGCTTTCGGGCTGCGTGTCGCGCTACGACTTCGTGCGCAACGTGCTCAAGCTGGGGCTCGCGCTGGAGGAGACCCTGGGAATCAACCCCTACCAGCTCGGCATCGTGGCCGGCACCGACACCCACAACGGCACGGGGGGCTACGTGGCCGAGCACGACTTCCACGGCCACGTGGGGGACGTGGACAACACGCCCCTCAAGCGCCTGGGCGAGGGGAACCTCACCCACGACACCCTGGTCAACAACCCGGGCGGGCTCACCGGCGTGTGGGCCGAGGAGCGCTCACGCGACCGGATCTTCGACGCCTTTCGCCGCCGCGAGGTGTTCGGCACCAGCGGGCCCCGCATCCCGGTGCGGCTTTTTGGCGGCTGGAGCTTTTCCGAGGGCCTGTGCGAGGCGCCGGACTGGGTGGCGACAGGCTACGCCGATGGCGTGCCCATGGGGCAGACCCTGCCCGACCGGCCCGGCGCCGACCCGGCGCCCACCTTCGTCGTGTGGGCCGAGGCCGACCCCGGCACCGAGGCGCACCCGGGCACGCCGCTGCAGCGCATCCAGATCGTCAAGGGCTGGCTCGGCGCCGGCGGCGAGGTCTACGAGCGGGTCTACGAGGTGGCCGGGGACCCGGAAAGCGACGCCGCGGTGGACCCGAGCACCTGCGAGCCCACCGGCTCCGGGTTCGACTCCCTGTGCGCGGTCTGGCAGGACCCGGACTTCGACCCGGCCCAGCGCGCGTTCTACTACGCCCGCGTGCTGCAAAACCCCACCTGCCGCTGGTCCACCTGGGACTGCCTGCGGCTGCCCGCCGCCGAGCGCCCGCCGAGCTGCGACGATCCCCCCGCGCCGGTGAAACGGACGCTACAGGAGCGCGCCTGGTCCAGCCCCATCTGGTACGCCCCGTGACCGCTTGCCCCGGCGGGCACGGGCCGTGACAACGGACCGCATCGGGTCCATCCTGTCCCCATGACCGCTTGGCGCGACGCCGACGCCCCGGTGCTGCTGGCCGCAGCCCGGCGGGTGAATGGGCAGGGATCGCTCGAGCCCGTCACCCGGCTCGCGGCGCACCTCGAGGCCTCCGGGCACCGCCTGGCGCGGCTCGACATCGCGCCGCTTTCCGAGCCCTGGGACGCGCCGCCGGATCCGAGTGGGCGGCGGTTCAAAAGCGGCTGCGCGCCCATCCTGGCCCTGCGGCGCGCCCGGGCGCTGCTCGCGGGCCGCGCGCGCGAGGCCGACGCCGTGCTCATCGAGGGCCGCGAGCCGCTGCGCAGCGGCTACTCGGCCGAGCAGCGCCGCCGCCACATGGACATCTGGCCCGGGGTCTCCATCCCCGAGGCCTACACGAGCCTGGCCGAAGCGTGGCTGGCGCGCCAATCCCGGCCGACCCAGCCGACCCAGCCGACCCAGCCGACCCAGCCGACCCAGCCGACCCAGCCGACCCAG
>CAYFWA010000223.1:0-1526 GCA_964346625.1 uncultured Myxococcales bacterium | reverse complement strand
CGGGCCCAGTGGGCTCTGGACGAGCTACGCTTTCGGGAGCTGGCCGACGCCCTGCTGGAAAACCACCGCCGCGCCGCGACCGCCGCCGGGCTGGCGGTGGACGAGGCGCGGCTGGCCCGCGCCCGCTCGCGGTGGGCCACGCGCCTTTTTTCCTACGCCGACTGCGCCGACCCCCACGTGGACTTCGAGGGGGCGGCGCTGCTGGCCCACCCCTCGCTGGCCACGCGGGCCGCCGACCCCCGAGCTGGTGGGGCCGGCCCCGTCCGTTTGCTCGGCGTGGCCACCGCGCAGCGGCCCGACGGCCCGGACCACGCCGCCGCCCTCGCGGCCTACGATCACCTGGCCCAGGCCTACCGCGAGGCCCTGGCGCAGGCCGACCGCGACTTCGCCGGCGCCTACCACGGCGGCGAGGCCCTGCTCGAGGCCTACACCTGCTTTCCCCCGGTGCCCCTGGGATTTCTGCGCGCCACCGGCCTCGCCCCCGATGACGCCGCCCTCGATCGGCTGCTTTCCCGCCACCCGGTCACCGTCACCGGCGGCATGAACCTCGCCGGCGCCCCCTGGAACAACCCCGTGCTCAACGCCCTGATCGTCATGCACCAGCGCCTGACGGGCGGCGAGGCAGACCTCGGCTTGCTGCACGGCAACGGCGGCCTCGGCGGCTGGCAAGGCGTGGCCCTGCTCGGCTGATGGGTGCGCCTTGGGGCTCGCGCGCTGCGAGCGACTTCCTGCCCTCGACCATCTTTCGGCTCCATGGGTCCGCGGCCCGTTGTGACTTCGAGGTTGCCGGGGCCGAGAGCTTTGGGCTTGTCGACACCCACACGCTATGGGGACGCAGGTTCGATTTCTCGCTTTCGCGTGCGCCTTGGGGCTCGGGCGCTGCGAGCGACTTCCTGCCCTCGAACACCTCACGGCTCCATTGCGGCGCGAAAGCGACAAACCGAACCTACGTCCCCCCGTTCAGGTGCGCGTTCAGGTGCGCGCCGGCTTGTTGGGGCTCGCGCGCTGCGAGCGACTTCCTGCCCTCGACCATCTTTCGGCTCCATGGGTCCGCGGCCCGTTGTGACTTCGAGGTTGCCGGGGCCGAGAGCTTTGGGCTTGTCGACACCCACACGCTATGGGGACGCAGGTTCGATTTCTCGCTTTCGCGTGCGCCTTGGGGCTCGGGCGCTGCGAGCGACTTCCTGCCCTCGAACACCTCACGGCTCCATTGCGGCGCGAAAGCGACAAACCGAACCTACGTCCCCCCGTTCAGGTGCGCGCCGGCTTGGCGGCCCGGTGTGATTCCCAGGTTTGTGGGGTGGGGCAGGTTAGTGGAGTGGGGCCGGCCCGGTGTGACCGCGATTGCCCTCGGCCTCGGGGTTCCCTACACTGTCGGCCGGGAGGTTTTCCAGACCATGCGCGCTCGAAGCTGCGTCCTGCCTGCTTTGTTTTTCCTTTTGCTCGCGGGCTGCGGCCCGCGGGGCGGGGCGCCACGCCGCCGGTAGACGGGTCGTCTGGATCGATACGCCCGGCCATGTGGGCGA
>CAYFWA010000222.1:0-9260 GCA_964346625.1 uncultured Myxococcales bacterium | reverse complement strand
ACAGAATTGATGGATCGGCGGCCGAATGCCGAAGTTATTCTTGCGCGAGCCCTAAAACGGCAATAATAAAGGAGAGCAGCCATGCGCGCGATGGACCGGGCAGCGAAGGTGAGCACCCGACGAGGCGGGCGGGGCAGTGGGGTGGCGCTGGGGATGGCGCTGGGGATGGTGCTGGGGATGGTGCTGTCGGCGGGGGTGGCCTGGGCCGACGCGGCCCACGACGCCTACCGCGAGGCGACGCGTCATCGCCGGGCGAAGCGCTACGCAAAGGCGGTGAAGGCGTACCAGCGGGCGCTGAAGCTGCGGCCGCGGTACCTGGCCGCCCGGCTCGGCCTGGCGCACACCTACCGCCGCATGCGCAAATACCCCGAGGCCGCCACCGCGTACCGGACGGTGGTGAAGCGATCCCCGAAAAACGCCAACGCCTGGCACCTGCTGGGGATCACCCTGTATCGGCTGCGCAAGCGCGCCGAGGCGGTGGAGGCGTTGCAAAAGGCCGCAGCCCTGTCGCCGCGCGACGGCAACGTCCACCGCGACCTGGGGCGCGTCTACAAGCGGCTGCGCAAGTACGACCAGGCCGCCGCGGCCTTGCGCCAGGCCACCAAGATCGAGCCCAAGCGCGCGGAGCTCTGGTCCCTGCTCGGCTTGTATCTGTCGCTGGCCAAAAAGCACGCCGCGGCCCGCGAGGCTCACGAGACCGCCCTGCGGCTCGCGCCCAAAACCGGGCAGTACCTGTTCAACGCCGCGGTGGCCTACCGGCGCGACGGGAAACGGGCCCGGGCGCTCGAGCTCTATCTGAAGGCCATCCGCGCCAAACCGGGTCTCGCGGGCGCCTACTTCGACGTCGGCGTGCTCTACCAGGCCAAGGGCGACAAGCGCCAGGCCATCCGCTACTTTTTGCAGTATCTCAAGCGCGCCGGCTCGCGGCTCAGCGCCGCCGAGCGCAAGGCCGTGCAGGACCGCATCAACCGCCTGCAGAGGTAGCCCTTCCCTTGGCGTTTTCGTTTCGGACTCGAGCTTCGCCCTTCTTTCGTCGCGACAGCGAGCAGAAATCGTGCCTGGCAAGGCGCGACAAGATTTCTGTCGAAGGCGTACTTGCGGTACGTCGAGACAGAAATCGCCGGAGCAACGCAGCCAGGCGCGATTTCGGCCGTTCGCAGCAGACAGAAGGGCGAAACTCGAGTCGGAGGCGGGTCTCTGCCCATCGCGTGGAACCCTCCATGGGGCATCGCCCGCCCACGGCCGGGGAGGCCGACGCCATCGCTGCCGCGCGGGTGACACCCTGGTGGCCGCAGTCGCCGTGGTGGCCGCGGTGGCCGCGGTGGCCGCGGTCGCCCTGGGTGACCTGGGCGCTGCTGGGGCTGCTGCTGGCCGCGGCGCCGGCCGGCTGCAGTGAACAACGAGCGCCCGCTGCTGCCTCCGACTGCTCGGCCCGGCTGCAAGAGACGCTTCAGGCCCGTGACGCCCTGCTCGTCCACAGCGTCCGGGCGGCCCCCCGGGCCGCCCTCGAATCCCTGGATCGGCGGCTCGCGAGGCTCTCGGTAAGTTGTCGCCGCGCCGGGGTGGCCTCGCGAGCGCGCTGGGTGCGGGCGAGGCTGCGCGACGGCATCGCCCGGGCCACCGGGGCGCC
Organism: uncultured Myxococcales bacterium; assembly: GCA_964346625.1. GTDB lineage: Bacteria > Myxococcota_A > Polyangia > HGW-17 > JAJRWW01 > CAYFWA01. The sequence goes on along the minus strand of CAYFWA010000222.1, from coordinate 7,630 downwards.
CGCCGACGTGAAGGCCGCGCTGCTGGCGTGGGCCGAGCTGGCTCGGGCGCGCGGCGCCGCGGTGGCCAAGGGGGACGCCCCCCCGGCCGCTTCGGCTCGCCGCGCGGTCGCTCCTGGCGACTCCCGCGCCCCTGGCGACTCCCGCGCTCCTGGCGACTCCCGCGCGGCCGGCACCTCCGGCGCCCATGGGCCATCGGCGGCCCGGGCCCTGTGGCGCCGGGCCGATCTCGCCTTGGCCTTCGACCGCCGCCGCGAGGGCTTCGCCTTGCTGCGCCGCCTGGTCGAGCAGCACCGTCACACCCCGTCCGGGGCGCGGGCGCAGCGCGCCCTGGCGCTGCTTGCCGAGCTGGCCCCCGCGGATCGCCCCACCGCCCGGCGCCGCCCCTCGCCGCGCGCCTCCGCGGGTCGCCCGGCCGGGGCGCGGTTCGAGGGGCACACGGTGGACCCGGAGCGGCTGGGGATCCGGTTTCCCCCCGTGGCGGGGCGGCCGGCGCGGCTACTGCGGGTCCGGCGTTGGAGCACCCCGGCGTTTTCCCGCGTGGTGGCCTACTTCGACCGGCCCGTGCGCTACCTGCCCGGGGTGCTGCCCCCCACCGGAGACCGGCCCGCGCGGCTGTATCTGGATTTCCCCCAGACCCGCCTGGCCCCGCAGGTGGACCGCGCGCGGGTGGTCCAGGGACACCTGGTGCGCGGGATCCGGCTGGCCAATCGTCCGCCGCGCGGATCCCGCCTGGTCACCGACCTGGCCGGGCCGCTGCGCTACGAGATCTATCCGCTGCGCCACCCCTACCGCGTGGTGGTGGACCTGTGGAAGACCCGCGCATCGGGGACGCCCGAAGCGCGCCCCCCGGTGCGGGTGGTGGCACTGGATCCCGGCCACGGCGGTGCGGAAAACGGAGCGGTGGGCCCCACCGGGCTGGCCGAAAAAGAGGTCACGCTGGCGGTGGCCCGCCACGCGGCCGCCCGGCTGCGCGCCCGCGGGCTGAAGGTGGTGCTCACGCGCGAAGACGATCGGGAGGTTACCCTCGAGGAGCGCTCCGCCATCGCGCTGGCGACGGGCGCGGATTTGTTCGTGTCCATCCACGCCAACGCCGAGACCACCGGCAAGCAGACCGGCATCGAGACCTTCTACCTGGACGTGGAGTCCGACCAGTACGCCGCGCGGCTCGCGCAGCGGGAAAACCAGGCCGCCGGCCGGGCCGTCTCCCGCTACCGTTTGATCCTGGCCGATCTGACCACCCGGGCCCTCACCGCCGAGTCGCGCGAGCTGGCCACCGCGGTGCAGCGCGTCCTGCTGGCGGCGGCTCGACGGCAGCGGCCCGGGTTGCCCGATCGCGGGGTGCGCAAGGCGATCTTCTACGTGCTGCTCACCGCGCGAGTGCCGGGCATCCTGGCCGAGCTGTCCTTTCTGTCCAGCCCGGCCGGCGAAGCCGCCCTGCGTCGCGCCGACTACCGCGAAACCCTGGGCAAGGCCCTCGCGCGCGGCATCTGGCGCTACGCGCGCCAGCGCGCCCCCGCGCCGGTTCCCCGCCGCCGCCGGCCGGCGGCGCCTCGGCGCCAACGCCGACGTCAGTAGGGGCAGGGACGGCGGTTGGTCAGCCCGGCCGGCTGCGCTATGATGCGGGCGTTGGCACGCAGGACAGGCCCGGCGCCCCACCAACGGCGCCACGGGAGGTACACGATAAATGCGCACCCCGAGAGTCACCGCATGGATCCTGATGACCTGCGGGTCGGTGCTGCTCGGCGGCTGTCCCAAGAGCGACGGGCCGCACGAGCCCCGCCGAGCTCCGCCGCGGAAGACAGACGAGCGCCCCTACACGCCCCGGGGGGCGAGGGCGAACGCCGACGTGGAGCTGGAGGAGGGCAAGCGCCTGGTGCGCGCCGGTCGGTGGGACGAGGCCCTGCGCTGGTTCGACGAGGCGGCCCGCCGCTACCCGAAAAACTCCCGGCCTCACTTTTATCGGGGAGTCTGCCTGTACAACCTCAAGCGGATGAAGCCCGCCCTCGCGGCCTACCGCGAGGCCGCCCGGCACCCGCCGCAGTTTTTCGAGCTGTGGAACAACTACGGCACGGCGCTGCTGGTGGCGGGTCAGGCCCCGCAGGCGGTGAAGGCGCTGCGCCGGGCGGTGCGCATTCAGCCCAAGGCCGCCGACGGCTGGCTCAACCTCGGGCTGGCCCACCAGGAGGCCGGACAGCTCCCCGCCGCGGCCCGGGCCCTCGATAAGGCCGTGAGCCTCGCCCCGCGCCGCGCCTCGCACCACCTGGCGCTGGCCGATGTGCTCCGGCAGCTCGGGCGCTACGTGGCGGCGGCCAAGGCCTACCGCCAGGCGGCGGGGCTGCGTCCCAAGGACGTCTATATTCACCTGGGCCTGGCGGTGTCGCTGGCCCGGGCCAAAAAGGGCGCCGAGGCCCGCAAGGTGCTGGCCCGGGCGCGCGCCCTCAAGCCCGGCTCCCTGCGGGTGCAGCTAGCCGCCGGGCTGGTGTTCACCTCGCTGCGCGACGACGCGGCGGCGGTCAAGGCCTACCGGCAGGCGGTCTCCACCCGGCCCGATCACCCCATGCCGCACCTGCTGCTGGGGCGGGCCCTGCTGCGGCTCGAGCGCTACAAGCGGGCCCTCGCGTCTTTGCGCAAGGCCCGTACGCTGGGCAAGGGGCGGCTCAAGACCGTGGCGTTCTATCTGGCCGAGGCCCACCGCCACCTGGGACGCTGCGGCCGGGCCAAGCCGCTTTATCGCGCCTTTTTGAAGCAGGTCGTCCAGGGCGAGCGGGCTCGCCAGGCGCGCAAGCACCTCAAGCGCTGCCGGCCGTGAGCACCCTCGGGTTCCCAGGAGGCTGAAGATGGACCTACCGCCTTGCGGTCTGTATCGCACCACCGAGCCCATCGGCTCGGTGCCGGCCAACCGGCTGGTGTACTTCCACAACCACGGCGATCCCGGCCCGGGGGTGTACCTGCCCGAGACCTGGCAGCTCAATCGGGCCCGCTTCGCGAAAAAGGGCACCACATTGCCCGAGGAGAACCTGGCGTTTTCCCTGGAGCCGCTGCCGGCCGAGGGGCTGTACCGGGTGCTCGAGGAGTTCACCTGCTGCGAAAAGAACTGCCGCACCTTCCCCGCCGATCTGCTCGTGCAGCTCGGCTACAACGCCCAGGCCGAGCCGCTTCTGTTCGTGCCGGAGCTGTCCGACGCCGGGCTCGCCCTGCCCCAGCTCGGCAGCAAGCTCGACGCCGACCGGCTCGGCCGGCTCGCCCCGCTCAAGGTGGCCACGCCCAAGCAGCAGACCCCAGACCCGATGCTGCATTGAATCGTCGGTGCGGCGGTTTGCGGGCGCGCCGGGCAGGGACCCAAAGGGGGGGCCGGGTCACTGCTCGGTGAACACGTACTTTTGCTGAGCGGTGCGCAGGGTGAGGGTGCGCTTGCCGTCGGCGGTGCCCGGCTCGAAGGTGAGCCCGGCCAGCGGCGGGCCGATGATGAGGCGCACCGCGCCATCGGGGGCGGTGAGCCTGGCCACCGGCGCCTTCCACTCGCCGGCATCGAGCACGCCCTGGACCGGCTGCCCGCCGCGGCCGCGCACCACGCGCACGGTGATGGGGCCCAGGGCCGGGCTCGCGTAGCGGCCCGCGTGCTTTTTCAGCCAGCTCGCTTCGGGGGTGAGGTCGACGCGTTTGGCGGTCTCGGCGCGCTTTTTGGCCAGGCGCCCCACGGCGAAAACGAGGGCCTTTTCGGCGCGCGGCTCGCCGCTGAACAGCAGCTCCTGCAGCCGGCGGACCAGCAGGCTGTTGAACCCCCCGGAGCCCCCTCCCACGTTGGTGAGCGACACCAGGCCCACTTTGTGATCGGGCCAGAACACCATGTTGGTGGAAAACCCCAGGGTGCCGCCGCCGTGACCGATCATCCGGACGCCCCGCTTGCGGTTGATGATCAGGGCCAGCCCGTAGTGCACCTGGTCGGAGACGCGCACCTGCGGCTCCCAGCGCTTTTGCAGGTTCTCGGCGGAGACCACCCGCCGGCCCGCGGGGGTCTTGCCGCGGCCGAGCTCCAGGAGCACGAAGCGGGCCATGTCCTGCACGTTGGACCAGGCGCCGCCGGCGGGCCCCACCGAGGTCACGGTGTCCTCGTAGCGGTAGGGGATGGGGGTGTGCGTGAGCTTCAGGGTCGGCGCGTGGGGCGCGGCGTGATCGGTGCGCCGGGCCCGGCGGGTGCGGAAGGTGGTGCGCCGCATGCCCGCGGGGCCAAAGAGCCGCGAGCGCATGGCCCGCCGGTAGGCCGGCCCGAGCGCGAGCTTGCGGTAGGCGGTCTGGGCCGCGACGTAGCCGCCCGCCGCCACCAGCAAATTGGAGTACTGGAAGGTCTCGCCGAACCCGGTGGTGGGCTTCATGGTGGACAGCAGCCGCAGGCGCTTGCGAGGCGAGGTGTCGGCGTACTCGAACAGAAACTCCATGTCCTGGCGCGGCAGCCCGGTGCAGGCGCACACCGTGTGGGCCATGGTGCAGCGCCGGGTGGCCGCCGGGTCCCCCAGGGCGAACGCGGGCCACACCCGGGTGACCGGGGTGGACCACGCGAAGCGCTTCTCGTCCACCATCTTCGCCATCATCATGCTGGTGAGCGACTTGGTGATGGAGCCGATCATGAACAGCGTCTGCGGCGTGACCCGGGCCCGGCGGCCCTGGCGCCTCAGCCCGAAGCCCTTTTGATAGATCACGCGTCCGTCCTGGATGACGGCCACAGCGGTGCCCACCACCTTCAGCTTCCCACGGGCCTTGCGCACGAAGGCCTCGAAGGCCGCGAGCCGCTTGGCGTCGAGCTTGTTCGCCGTCTTGCCGGCCCACGACTCCCGCTCGACCCCCGGCGCCTCGAGGCTCGCCAGGATGGTCTTGAGCTGGGCGCCCCGGCGCCCGAAGGCGGCGATCTCGCCGCGGACCAGCGCCACGTAGAAGTGCGGCCCCTTGCCGCGAGCCAGCGCCAGCACCACCCGGCGGGCCTTCGTGGGGGTCTGGTACACGGTCTGGGACACCGCGTCCCAGCCGTCGCCGGGGGGAGGGTTCACCGTCTTGCGGGGCTCGAGGTCGAAACCGGGGCGCAGGCGCTTCCAGGCGGCGGCCATGGCGGTCTTGGCGTCGGGCGCCTCGACCCGGGTGAGGGCGATCCAGAGCTGTCGGTCCGGCTCCTCGATGGTCACGGCGGCCTGGCCCGCGAGCCGGGTGACGTGCCAGCGGGCCGGGACCTTCACCGTGGCGCCGGAGGCGAGCCGCAGCGTCTTTTCGGCGGTGAGCTGCTCGCTGGCCGGGCGCGGCGCCGGGCGCCGCGTCCGCGCTGGGGCCGGCGGCTGTCGGGCCGCCGGCGCCTCGGGGCGGGGCGTGGCGCGGTGGCGGGCGCCCCCGTCGGGGCCGGGGCAGCCCGCCAGGGTCGCGGCGGTTGCCAGAGACAGAGCGGCGCCCAACCGACCGGGCGATTTTGGCCGCCGCGGCCGCCGCGGGCGTACCGGGCGCCTCTGGGCAGCGGTGGGGTGAAACAGAAAGTGGAACGCTGGGAAAAACATCCGGATCACTTCGGCCTCGGACCCCGGGCGCACCGGGGCAAAGAAAGAAACCATCGAACCTGCGTTGCCGTGCTCGGGACGGCCTTGCAGAACCGACCCACGTCTGTTTTACAGATGATGTGGGGGGCGTTCGGGCCATTTTTAACCTGAAATGACGCAACCACATCAATCTTTTCAGACTTTTTCGGCTCTGTCCGAATTCCTCAACGGGATTTGTTCCGCGCTGATGACATGTTGACTGCTGGCGCGGCTCTGGCCGTTGTCCACAGTGCGGCGCGGCAAGGCCCCCCCAGAGGCCTCGTTGACGCGCCGCTGCTGTGGTCAACATGCCAGAGCCGTGACAGCGCGGCGTGTACAGCAAAGCGTTCGTTTTCGCACAATCCGGATCACGCTAGATTCGGCTCGTAACCCCGTTTCTCCCGAGAAAACGGGTCGTTATCGTGGTGAGAGATCCGGATATCGCCACTTTTTCGATCGGCTGAGTGCGGCCAGAAATCGGCTCCGACGCGGCGTGGGCCGGGGTGCCCGCCACCTCCGAGGGGTCGAGCCGTGCGTCCTGCGCGCGCGGGCGGGACAGGCCGAAGTCGATGAGCTTGGCCTGCCGCGGCCGGCCGGCGAGGTCACCCTCGCGGCACAGAGACACGTTTTCGGGCTTCACGTCGCAGTGCACCCGCTCCTGGTGGTGGAGGTTGCAGGGGCCGTTGACCCCCCGACGGGGCGATCCGTATAATCGCGCCCATGTCGAGACCCTGCATTCGCATCGCATCCCTGCGCGCCGTGAGCGTGCCGGTCTGGATCCTGGTGTTTTTCACCGGCGGGGGGGCGCTGGACACCGCGGCCGGCGCGCCGCGGCGCAAGACCGTGGGGGCCGTCGTGGTGGTGAGCGCCGGCAAGGAGTGGAAGATGGCGGCGCGGGTGGCCGAGCAGGTTCGCCAGGTGCCCAAGATGCCGCCCACGCGGTTCGTGCTGGTGGAGCGGGGGGTCCCCACCGAGCCCGTCGGCGAGCTCCGGCAGCTCTTGCGCCGGATTCGGCGGGCCCGCCGTCTCACCCACAAGCTGCGGTTGCGGCGCGCGATCCAGCTCCTCGAGGCGGTGATCCGCGATGCGCGGGAGCTGATCCGGACCCGGGGCGCCACCCCGGGCCTCATGCGGCGCCTGCGCCAGGCCCACGGCTACCTCGGCTCGGCCCAGCAGCTCAACGCCGACGCGGCGGCGGCCCGCGCCGCCTTCGCCGTGATGCTCAACATCGATCCCTCCTACACCCTCAGCCCCAAGTACTTTCCCACCGAGGTGATCAAGGCCTTCGACCAGCTCCGGGCCGGGATCCGCCGCAACGCCACGCTCCGGGTCAACACCGATCGCCCCGCCTTCGTCTTCGTGGACGGGCACCTCAAGGGCACCGCCCCCACGGTGGTCCAGGGCCTCACGCCGGGGCTCCACGTGGTGGAGCTGCGGCGACTCGGCGCCGTGCGCATCACGCGGGTGCTGGAGGTGGATGCGCGGCTGGGGGCCACGCTCAAGGCGCGGATCGTCGACGACCCGGAACAAAAAAATCTGCGGCAGCTTTTGTCGCGGGTGGAGCGGGAGCTACGCAACCGCCGCAAGGCGGGCCCCGCCGTCGCGGCGCTGGCCAAGCGGCTGCGGGTGGACCAGGTGCTGGCCTGCCGGGCGAGCCTCGACGAGGGGGAGGCCAGCCTCTACGACGCCCAGGCTCGGAAATTTCGAAAGCGCGTGCGGCGGCTGTCGGCCATCCCCGGTACCCCGCCGGTCAAGAGCATCGCGGAGGCCCTCGAGCGCCCCACGCCGACCCTCGATCTGCAGACCGGCAGCGGCGCGCAGGGGGGGGCCTGCGAGTCGAACGCGGATTGCCCCGATGGCTCCTGCGTGGCCGGGCGGTGCGTGTCCGAGACCCCCGTGTACAAGAAGTGGTGGTTTTGGACCATCATCGGGCTCGGGGTGGCGGCGGTGGCCGGGGGCACGGCCGCGCTGTTGACCGCGCCCCAGCGCCCCACCATCCGGATCACCCTGGGTGCGCCTTGAGTAAGGGAGCGGGTCAAAATAAGGTCTGCAAGTCAGGGCGTCGAGGCGCCCGGCT
>CAYFWA010000221.1:0-9273 GCA_964346625.1 uncultured Myxococcales bacterium | reverse complement strand
GAGGGGGGAGGAAGAATAGGGGGTACGGCGCGGGGGGGGGGAGAAAGAGGGGAAATCAGACCACGCCGAAGTCCAGCATGGTGTCGGCGACCTTGATGAAGCCGCCGATGTTGGCGCCGTCCACGTAGTTGACGAAGTCGCCGTCCTTGCCGTAGCGCACGCAGACCTCGTGGATGTTCTGCATGATCCCGTGCAGCTTGGAGTCCACCTCCTGCCGGGACCACTGCAGCCGCATGGAGTTCTGCGACATCTCGAGGCCCGAGGTGGCCACGCCGCCGGCGTTGGCGGCCTTGCCGGGGCCGTAGAGGATCTTCTCTTTGAGGTACACGTCGATGGCTTCCGGAGTGGAGGGCATGTTGGCGCCCTCGGAGATGCAGAAGCAGCCGTTTTTCACCAGGGTCTTGGCATCCTCCTCGTTGATCTCGTTCTGGGTGGCGCTGGGCAGGGCCACGTCGCACTTGACGGACCAGGGGCGCTTGCCCTCCAGGTACTCCACGCCCTTGAACTCCTCGGCGTACTCCTTGATGCGGCCGCGCCGGTTGTTCTTGAGGTCCATGACCCAGGCGAGCTTGTCGGCGTCGATGCCGCTGGGGTCGTAGATGGTGCCGTTGGAGTCCGACAGGGTCACGCACTTGCCGCCGAGCTCGTTGACCTTCTCCACGGAGAACTGCGCCACGTTGCCCGAGCCGGACACGGCCACGGTCTTGCCCTTGAAGGACTCACCGCGGGACTTGAGCATCTCCTCGGCGAAATACACGCTGCCGTAGCCGGTGGCCTCGGGGCGGATGAGGCTGCCGCCCCAGTTCAAGCCCTTACCGGTGAGCACGCCCGTGAACTCGTTGCGCAGCTTGCGGTACTGACCGAACATGAAGCCGATCTCCCGGCCGCCCACGCCGATGTCCCCGGCCGGCACGTCGGTGTCGGGCCCGATGTGGCGGTACAGCTCGCTCATGAAGGACTGGCAAAAGCGCATCACCTCGGCGTCGCTCTTGCCCTTGGGGTCGAAGTCGCTGCCGCCCTTGCCGCCGCCGATGGGGAGGGTGGTGAGGCTGTTTTTGAAGACCTGCTCGAAGGCGAGGAACTTCAAGATGCCGGCGGTGACCGAGGGGTGGAAGCGCAGCCCGCCCTTGTAGGGGCCCAGCGCGCCGTTCATCTCGATGCGAAAGCCCCTTTGGACGTGAACGTTGCCCTTGTCGTCCACCCACGGGACGCGGAACGAGAGCATTCGATCCGGCTCCACGATGCGCTCGAGGATGTTGGCGGCCTGGTACTTCGGGTTCTCCTCGATCACGCCCCAGATGGACTCCACGACCTCCTTGACCGCCTGGTGAAACTCCGGCTCCGCCGGGTTTTTGGCGATGACGTGCTGTAGAAACTGCTCGGGGGACTGATACTGGGCCATGTCGGTCTCCTGTGCCGCCTTCTCGATGGCGCGCGCGGCCGGCCCGGTTGGGGCCGAAAAATGGTGGATAATTCGCCTCGTTACGATTTCTCTGGGCAACCTATAGAGCGGGTCACGAAGGTGTCAACCTAAAAGAGGGTGTTTTGTAATTTCCCGAAATTCAGCGACTTTTTGCGGATGATGTCGGCGGCGGGGGTTTCGACGCATCGCGGCACGCGCGAGGAGACGCGAAAAGGGGCGCCTGCAATCAGCCCCCAAAGTGGTGATGGTAGGGGCGGGCCTCCACCGGAGGGCGGCGCGTGATCACGGCGCCCGGTTGCGGGTCGTTGATCCAGGCGGTGAGCGGCACGTCCAGGCGCACACACCGGAGCACCGCGGTCTCGTGGCGGGCGGTCTGGGATTCGAGCCAGCCCCAGTCGAGAAACGGTCCCTCGGGGTGGGGCTCCGGGGCGTAGCGGGACGGCACGGTGACGTAGGCCACGTCGTTGGCCGCCAGGTTGTCGAAGAACCAGGCGCCCGGAGGGCCGTCCGGGGTGCCCGACGGCCAGACCTCCACCAACACGCTCACGCCGGCGATCTGCGCCCAGGTTACGGGGACGCCGCCCAGGGAGGGATCCCCCCAGCGGCCCGGGCCGATGAGCAGGTAGGGGCGGCCCTCGGCCACCAGGCGATCGTTGACCGCGCCCAGCTCGGCGGCGATGCGGCGGGGATCGGCGTCTCCGAAAAAGGCGGCGCGGCGAACGTAGACCAGGTCGTACAGATCCGAGGGCGGCGTGACGCCCAGCGCGGTGTCGGTGCGGCATACCACGTGCGCCGGGTCGAACACCGCCCTCCCTTCGTCCGCGGCGAGGCGGCGCACCACGGGCCGGAGCTGGAGGGGGTAGAGCGTCCCCCGGTGCAGCCCGGCGGGGTGATCGTGCAGCACCAGGGCGAACTCCAGCTCTACCGACATGCCGATGCCCGATGCGGCCAGCGACAGCAGCGTGCGAAGAGACGACGCCAGCGGCAGCGACGGTTCGCGCAACAGCTCGTCGAAGGTCACCACCAGCTCGCCCGGGCCCTGCTCGGGACTCGCCAGCACGCCGCGATCCGGGTGGAAACGGCTCGCCGCCAAAGAGAGCGTGGCGTCCTCCGAGCCCTGGGTCAGGTCGAAGCGCCGGATGATCTGCTCGGGCTGCGCGCCGGCGAGCTGAAGGCGGCCCCGTAGGTCCAGCGCGAGGAAGCTGCGTTGTGCGAAGCGCGCCCGATCCCGGTCGTCGCGGTACTGGGGGCGCAGCTCGAGGCGAGCCGGGCAGAAGCGGACGCGGGCCTCGCCGCCGGCGGTGACCGGGCTGAGCCCGAACACGAGCTGGGCCGCGCCCTCCTCCGGGTGCTGGGGGGGCAGGGCGTAGTAGTTGTACGAGTGCGCCACCCCGGAGCACAGCGGGTAGTAGCGATCCCCGTGGGGGCGGCCGCAGACCTGCTGGATCAGCACCGCCATCTTCTCCTCCTCGAGGCGGCGGCCCATGCGGCGCAGATGGCGCTTGGCGCGTCGGAAGAAGGTGGAGGCGTAGATGTACTTCACGGCCTGCTCGAGCTCGGCGAAGCGGAGCTCGTCGTCCGTGGCGCGGTTGGCCAGCATCACCGTGCCGTAGACGCCCGCGAAGGGGTGGAGCATGTCGTCCTCGAGCAGGCTCGAGGAGCGCACGGCGAGCGGGTAGTCCACGTGGGCCACCAGGCTGCGCAGGGCGTCCCGGGTGGCGCGGGGGAGCCGGGCCGACAGGAACCGGCGGGCGATCCACTCGTCCTGCTCGGAGCTGGTGGCCACGAAGTACAGATCGTTGGCGGCCAGGAACTCGTCAAAGGCGTTGGTGGCCACGACGAAGCTCTGGGGGATGCGGACCCGCAGCGCCTCGGGGTCCTCGGGCTCGGGCCGCAGGGACAAGAGGTGGTCCAAAAAGGCGATGCCCCGCGCCTTCCCCCCCAGGGAGCCGGCGCCAATGCGTTGGAAGGAGCTCTCGGCGTGGAAGTCCCCCGGGTTCAGGTCGGCGATGACCCCGGCGCGCTGCGTTCGCTCGTGGGCCCGGATCTCGGACACCGTGACTCGCCGCAGCTCCTCGATGTCCTCGAAGTCCTCTACGCCCTGGGGGCGCATCACCTCGGCCAGCCGGAACTCGCTGCGCGCCAGCAGCCAGTTGGAGAAGTGGTTGCGCCGTGCGTGGAACTCCAGGGATTCGGGCGGGACCCGCTGAATGCAGCTCACCAGCTCCTGCACATCGCTCGCCCGGCAGACCTCGGAGCCGTCCGGGAGCCGGAAGATGAACGGTCCGAATCCCAGGTAGTCCCGCAAGAAGCGGCGGATACGCTGCAAAAGCAGCGGGGAGCTCTTGTTCACGAACTCCACCCCGAGGTCGGGCTCGTGCTCGCGGAACTCCTCTTCGGCGGACTGCAGCAAGATGGGCAGATCCGGGCACTCGCGTCGTACCTTGCGCACCAGGCGCAGCCCGGCCTCGGGATCGTGCTCGTCGCCGCGGGGGTAGCCCACGTCGCTGATGACGGCCAGCAAGTGGTCGTGGTAGCGCTCATACAGCGCGATGGCCTGGTCGTAGTCCTCGGCCAGCAGCACCTTGGGACGGGTGCGCATGCGCAGCAGCTTCTGCAGTCGATTGAGCCCCTCGGAAAACAGCGACTGGGACTGCTTCATCAGCTCGGGATAGAGCACCGACAGGAAGCTCGAGTAGTAGCGGATGGAGTCTTCCACCACCAGGATCACGCGGACGTCCGCCGCCTGGATGTCCTGGTCCACGTTGCGCGCGTCTTCGATGCACTTGGAGGTGGCCAGCAGGATCTTGGCGTCACCGGACCAGGCGAACACGTTGTCGATGGCGGGCTCGGCCCGCACGCTGCGCAGCCACTCGTAGTCGCTGGAGTCGAAGGCGAGTAGACCCACCGCCACGCCGGGGTAGCGCTCCTTGACGAGGGTCGCGAAGGGGCCCTCCTGCATCCCCCGCAGGTGGCTCACGATGAGCACCAGGTCGAAGCGGCGCCGCTGGAGTTGCTCCAGGGCCTGCTCGGCATTGGCGGCATGCGAGAAGCGGGGTGCGCTGGATAGGCGCAGCTCCCGGTACTCGAGGTAGACCTGCTCGGTGAGGTGGCCGTCTTCCTGAAGGATGTAGGCGTCGTACAGCGACGAGACCAGCAGCACGTCGCGCACGCGATGCCGCATCAGCTCGTGCAGGCGCCGCTGCCGGGTGTGGGGGGAGGTGGGGGTCACTGAATCGAGCATCGCATGTGTTTTTTACCCGCGGCCGGGCGACTGTACAAGGCTGTCGAGACGGTCGAGATGGTCGAGACGGTCGAGATGGTCGAGACGGTCGAGACGGTCGAGACGGTCGAGACGGTCAACGCGATCGCGTCATCGCGGCGAGCCATCGGGTTTGCGGGAGGCGAGCCACTCCAGCCAGGGCCCGAGGCCCACCTGGGTCCGGGCCGACAGCTCGAAGACCGTGAGCGCCGGGTTGAGGGCCCGCGCGTCGGCCAGGCAGCGCTCCCGATCGAAGTCCAGGTGGGGCAGCAGATCGATCTTGGTGAGCACCAGGGCCGCGGCGCGGCGGAAGGTGTCGGGGTACTTGGCGGGCTTGTCCTCGCCCTCGGTCACCGACAGCAACACCACGTTGGCGGACTGTCCCAGATCGAAGCCGGCCGGGCAGATCAGGTTGCCCACGTTCTCGATGAGCACCAAGGCCCCGGGCGGCGGGGAGAGATCTTGCAGGGCGCGGTCCACCTGCGCGGCGTCCAGGTGGCAGCCCGCCCCGGTGTTGATCTGGGTCACCGCGGCCCCGGCGGCGGCCAGCCGGCGGGCGTCGCGGTCGGTCTGTTGGTCCCCCTCGACCACCACCACCGGCCGCCGCCCGGCGAGGCGGGGTACGCTGGCCTCCAGCAGGGTGGTCTTTCCCGCCCCCGGGGAGCTCACCAGGTTCAGCGCCACGGCATCTCGGCGCGCCAGCGCCTCGCGGGTGCGCTGTGCCGTGGCCTCTTGGAGCTTCCACAGATCCCGACGCATCCGGAGCTGGCGTCCGGCGTCCCCCGCTTCGGCCCCGGCGTTGGCCGGAGGGGCGGGAGGCTCTCCGCATCCACACTCTTTGCACATGACTCCTACTCCACATCCATGGCGATCAGGCTCAGCTGCTGTCCATCCCGGATCTCGCAGGCGTATCCTCCACAGCTTGGGCATCGATCCAGCAGGTTGGCCAGGGGAAAATCGGCCTCGCACTCGGCGCACAAGCCCTTGCCCTCCACGGGCTCGATGCGAAGCTCCGCCTCTTGCAGCGGCGTGTCCGCCGCGGCGATGGGGTAGGCGGACCGCAGGTAGTGCTCCACCACGCCGGACAGCGCCCCCACCTCCACGGTGACCGCCAGCACCCGCTGCGCGCCGGCGGCGCGGGCCTCCTCGGTGGCGGCGCGTACCAGGGCTTGGGCGATGCCGAGCTCGTGCATGTCGTTTCGCAGCCCTTAGCGGCGCCACCACGCCGAGAGGGTGTTTTGCACCGCTGGTTTGAGGTTCCGGGTGATCAAGGCGAACCAGCTCTCGGCCGGGAGGCGATAGTCGGGCACGGGCTCCATGCGGATGGCTTGCCGCTTGTCGCAGGCCACCGCACACAGCCCGCAGCCCACGCAGCGCTCGGGATACTGCCAGGCGTGACCCGCCCGGGGATCCACCGCCAGGGCGCCCGTGGGACAGGCCCGGGCGCACTTGCCGCAGTAGTCGCAGTCGCGGCGCTGGAAAACCGGGATGAAGTGCGGGGGCGCAGCAGCGGCGGGGACGTTGAACTCGCGGATGCCCCGCAGGAAGTGGCAGCAGCATCCGCAGCAGGAACACGAGATCTGCCCTGCGGCGGACTCCACGTTCATGATCCAGCTCACCAGGCCGTGGGACTCGGCCTCGCGCTTGATGTCCAAGAACTCGCGCCGGGAGATCCGCCGCATCTGCCCGTTGCGGATGGCCCCGCGGGCCCAGCGCCCCAGAGCCGTGCAGTTGCGAATGGGCTTGCCGCAGTCGCGCTGCGTCACGCGCATGGCGGTGCGACACTGGCAGTAGCCCACCGCGAAGGTGTCGTAGCGGTCCACGATCGCGTCCCACTGGTCCGACGGCAGGGCCAGGGGTTGAGCTTCCCCCACGGCGGCGACGGGCAGAAAGCGGGTCACCGGCGTGCGCGTGCCGCTGTAGCGGGCCAGATACCCGGTTTCGAACAGCGCCTCGAACAGCTCGGCGAAGCGCCGGTGCCAGGGCGACAAGGTGTCGGGATCCTGCGCCACGAGCACGTTTTCGAAGATCCCCGGGGCCACGGGCAGCAGGCGATAGCGGCGTTTGTCGGGCGGCCCCTCGCCGGAGATGGTGCGCTTCACGTCGCCCAGGTGCTCGAGCAGCGGCTTGACCTCGGCCGCGGGTCGGCGCTCGGCGCGCGCCACCTCCCTGGCGCTGCGGGGCAGCGCCAGGCTGAGGTGGCGCACCAGGGTGGCATCCTCCTCGGTGAAGCAGTGGGCCACCAGCGCTATCAGCTCGTCACAGATGGGCGGGCCCAGCAGCAGGGGGCTCGACAGCTTCGCCGCCACCTGTCGCACGGGGCGGGCCACCTCCGGGTAGTCGGCGAGCTTGCGCCGTTTCACGGTCACGGGGCGGGGGGCCGGCGGGCCGATGATCTGACGTCGGACATCGATGGTGCGCCGCGGGGGCGCGGAGTCGGACATGCGGAGCTCCTGACGGCAGTACGAGGAGGCGGTTCCCCCGCGGCGGTGGCTGCCCCTCCATTTTCTGGCCGGCGGGGCTCCTGCTGTCAAGTTGCCGGGGAGCCGGTGGGCGGAGGCGGTGCGTCTCACGCCATCGAGCGCTGGAGGGGGTTGGGGGGCTACAGACGAGGCCCCCCCGTGGGGAGCGAGCCGCGGCGCCTCAGGCCTTGGAGCTGGCGGTGGCGGGCTCGGGGTCCGTCTCCGGGGTCGAAGAGGCGTGAGCGGTCGGTGCCGCCTTCTCCTTGGGCGAGGGGATGAAAAGAGACAGCGCGGCGCCGGCCACCAGCAGGGAGCCGGCGAGGATGGCACTGGAGCTCACCGAGCCGGTGTCGGCGATGAACATCTGGCTCACCCGGCCGAGCACCGCCCCCCCAACGCCCCAGGCGGTGAACATCAGCCCGTAGTTGAGCCCGAGGTGCTTCACGCCGAAGTACTGCTTGGTGGCCGCCGGGAAGATGGTGAGGTTGGAGCCGTAGTTGAAGCCGATGAAGGTGGCCACCAGCAGGATCACCGCTGGGCTGTCGTGCGGGATCACCAGCAGGGAGAACATCAACACCGCCTGGAAAAGGAGCATGGAGATCTGAGTCGCCGTGCGGCCGATCTTGTCGTTGAGGATTCCCGCCACCACGCGCCCCGAGGCGTTGCCCACCGCGAGCACGGTGACCGCCAGCCAGGCCATCTCCGCCAGGGAGCGCTTGGCCATGCCGCTGGCGAAGCCGATGACCATCAGGCCGGCGCCGGCGCCGATGACGTAGACGAGCCAGAGCATCCAGAAGGTGGGGGTCCGGAGCATCTCTCCCGCCGTGAAGTCACGAGCGGTGGGCACGGGGGGCTGGGGCCCCGTGCCGGGGGGCGTGGCGGCCTCGGCCTGGTAGCCGGCGGGGGGGTTGCGCAAAAGCTGGGACAGCAGCAGCACCACCGCCAGGAAGGCGATGCCGAGATAGAGCATGGTGTCGCTGATGCCGAAGCTGTTGGCCATCCAGGTGGCCAGCGGCGCGATGTAGGCGGAGGCCAGACCGAAGCCGGCCACCACCAGACCGGCGATGAGCCCGGTCTTGCGGGAGGGGAACCACTTGACCGCGGCCGGGGTGGCCGAGGCGTAGGAGAAGCCGATGCCGGCGCCGGCCAGCACGCCAAAGCCGAGGATCCACGCCCACAAGGACGTGGACAATGCCGCCACCAGGAACCCCAAGCCCACCAGCACGCCGCCGATGCTGGACACGATGCGCGGCCCCACGCGATCGAGCATCCGGCCGGCGGGGACCATGGACAGGGCGAACACGATCACGGCCACCGCGTAGGGATCGTTGAGCGAGGCCTCGCTCCAGTCCCAGGTGCCCTTGGCCACCTCCCGGGAGATGGCGGCCTTCACGACGCTCCAGGCGTACAGCACGCCCAGCGCCAGGTTGATGCCAGTTCCGGACAGGGTGACGACCCACCCCTTGTTCGTTTGCTGCTCGTCGTTGATCTCGGAGGACATGGCTACGCTGCTCCTTCGGTTGCGGGCGCCTGGGCTCCATCCCTTCGCCGTCCTCGCATCCCACCGTCGGTGCCGGTTGCGTCCAGCCTCATGGGTTATTACCTTCCTGGGAGAATTCAGGTTAGTGATCGCTCACTATTTCATGCCAGCTCTAGTAACGCGCTGCGTTGGGGGTGTCAAGACAAACCAGGAATTGTGTGGTGGAGGTGTAACTTCCCGGTTCAGAGGCGATATATTCCGGAAAACTCTAAGTCAAGAGGAATCCGGCGTGAGCCATTTGCGCTGTGGCCTCCGCCCGGCGCCCCGCCGGCCCCCGCCCCTCACTGCGGCGGCCCCGGGCGCCTCGCCGAAGGCCAAAGGTCGGCGCCAGGGCACAATATCGCTCAAGCTCGCGAAATCTCGGCACACCGCGGCCTCGGCTCCCCCCTACCCCCTACGGCTTGGTTGCTGGGGCCGGCTCCGGCGTCCGGCTCCGGCGTCCGCGGGGCCGAGGCCTGTCCCCGAATTGAAGATTTCGAGATCCGTCCCCACCCTCCCCCTGGGGCCGGCTCCGGCGTCCGGCTCCGGCGTCCGCGGGGCCGAGGCCTGTCCCCGAATTGAAGATTTCGAGATCCGTCCCCACCCT
>CAYFWA010000220.1:3814-9303 GCA_964346625.1 uncultured Myxococcales bacterium | reverse complement strand
GTCGGCGCCCGCGCCCGCGTCGGCGCCCGCGCCCGCGTCGGCGCCCGCGCCGGCGCCGGCGCCCGTGCTCCTGGGGCGCCGCGCCGGCGGGGGGAGGCGCGCCCGCCGGTGCCGCCGTTGATGTAGAGCACGCCGAGGTTGTAGCAGGCCTGGCCCGACTCGAGTTGGCAGGCGCGTCCGAGCCAGCGCGCGGCCCGGCGCAGGTCCCGGGCGCCCCCGCGCCCCTGGATCAGCAGCACGGCCAGGTTGAGGCAGGAGCGGGCGTGGCGGAGCTTGCACCCTCTCGAAAGCAGCGTCCGGGCGCGCTTGGGATCGGCCGTGGTCCCCTGGTCGCTGGCGTGCACCCGGCCCGCGGCTTCGCAGGCGGCCCCGAGCCGGGCGCGGCAGGCCTTCTCCAGCAGCGCCGTCCCCCGCGCCAGATCCCGTGGCACCGCGCGGCCCGAGACCCGCAGCACCCCGAGCTGGTAGCAGGAGCGCTGGTGCCCACCCTGGCACGCGTTGCGCAGGAGCCGGACGCCGCGCTTGACGTCCCGCCCGATGGCCGCTCCGGTCAGCAGCAGCTCCCCCAGCAGCCCGCAGCCGTCGGGGACGCCGCCACGGCAGGCCTGCTCGAGAAAACGGGCGCCGCGGCGGAGATCCTGCGGGACGCCACGGGCTTTTACGTAGGCGAACCCCAGATACAGGCACGCTTGCTTCACCTGGCCGCGGCAGGCGGGCCGAAACAGCGACAGCGCGCGGCCCAGGTCCGTGGGAACGCCGTTTCCCAGCCAGTAGAGGCCGCCCAGCAGGAAGCAGGAAACCTGCTTACCCTGGTCGCAGCTCTGCTGTAGCTTGGCCTCGGCCAGCCGGAGCTGGTCGCACCCTTGCGCGTCGCCGCCTTCGCAGGCCTGCCCCACCAGGTCCAGGGCGCGGCCCCAGTTACGCGGGACCCCCCGCCCCTGCCAGTAGAGCCCGCCCAGGGCGCGGCAAGCCGCGGCGTGGCCTTCGGTGCACGCCCGCTCGTAGAGCGCCGCTCCCTTTTTGACGTCTCGCGCCACGCCGGTGCCGTTGATGTGCATCTCGCCCAGGTAGCCGCAGGCCAGGGCGTGATGCTCGTCGCAGGCCCGCTGCAAGAGCGTAGCGGCGCGCTGGGGGTCGCGCTTGACGCCCTGTCCCTTGAGCACCAGGTAGCCCAGGTAGGCGCAGCCCTCGGTCAGCTTCAGCTCGCAGGCCCGCCGCAGGTTGCGCTCCGCCCGCCCGAGGTCCTTGTCCACGCCGAGCCCGTGCAGGTGGAGGTAGCCGAGCTGACCGCAGGCCAGCGCCTGGTCCGCCCGGCAGGCACGCTCCAGGTGCCGGGTGGTTTTGCGGATTCCCACGCAACCCTGCCGAAAGCCGGCCCGGCAAGCCTTGCGCAGCAGCCGCACCGCCCGGCCCAGGTTTTGGGGGATCCCCTCGCCCGTGAGGTGGTAACGGCCCAGGTAGGCGCAGCCCCGGGCGTCACCGGCCTGGCAGGCCTGGCGAAACAGCGCGATCGCCTCGGCGCGATCCTTGTCCGTTCCCCGGCCCAGGGCGACGGAGGTCCCCAGGTTCGTGCAGGAGGAGGCGTCGCCGGCGCGACAGGCCTGGCGGAAAAGCTCCGTGGCTCGGCGCGGGTCCCGCGGGGCGTGCTCGCCCTGGGCGTGGATCACGCCCAGGTCGCCGCAGGCCTGGGCGTTGCCCATTTTGCAGGCCCTTTTCAGAAGCCCCACCCCCTTTGTCGGGTCTTGCTTCACGTGGCGTCCCTCGGCGTAGGCCAGGCCGAGGTTCGCGCAGCCCACCGCGCCGCCCTGGTGGCACGCTTGCTTCCAGAGCTTCACCGCGTGCGCGGGATCACGCGGCAGGCCGAGCTTTCCCTGCAGGTACCGTCCCGCCAGGGCCGTGCAGGCGGGCGGGTGCTTGTCTTCGCAGGCGCGGCGCAAGAGCGAGACGGCCTTTGCCCGGTCCTGGGCAACCCCCTTGCCCAACTCGTGCAGGCCGGCGAGCTGAACGCACGCCGGCGCGAGGTCCTTTTCGCAGGCGCCTCGGATCTTCGCCACGCCGGCGTTGATGTCGCGTGGGACCCCCTTGCCGTGGAGCTGCAGGAGCCCGAAGGTCATGCACGCGCGCTGGAGCCCGTTGCGGCAGGCCTGGCGGATGAGCGCCAGCCCGCGCTTCGGCTTTCTTGGCACCCCCTTTCCCTCGAACAGGATCCCACCCCAAAAGAAACAGCACTTGGCGTGGCCCTCTCGGCAGCAGGCGCGGACCCGCTTCCGCGCCGCGAGGCGCAGGTCCGGGGGCAGCGGGGCGATGCCTCCCTGCCCCGAGGCGTAGTAGAGGTACCCCAGAAAGGCGCAGGCCCGTACGCTGCCCGCGTCGCAGGCGCGGCGACAGGCCGGCGCGCGCTTGGCCTTGCAGGCCTCGATGTCGGCGGGCGTGGCGTCGCCGTGCTCCCAGCCCGCGGGCCGGCGAGGCGCGTCCGGATCCGGCGTCTGGCTGCAGCCCTCCGCCAACCCGAGCGCCAGGACGCCCCAGCACACCCAAGACGACGCCCGCGTGCTCAAACCACCCCTATAGCTCGATCTCGAGCTCCCAGCTATTGAGCGTGCCCACGTCGCGGCCGGCGCGATCCGAGACCACCAGGGTCCAGTCGCCGGCCACCGGGGAGCCGTTGAAGCTGGTGAGGGGGAAGGTCTTTCGCAGGTCGTCGCTGGAGCCGCCCTCCCGGGAGGTCAGCACCTGCTCGTTGCCGTCCTTGACCAGCTTCACCACCAGATCGCCGCAGTAGGTGTGGGTGATGTCCACCTTCACCTTGAGGTCCTTCACCGAGCCCTCGTCGCCCAGGGCCATGGTGTCGGTGATGCCCGCGTCGTCGTTGTCCGGGATGTCCTTGGCCGGGTTGGCGGTGTAGGTGCGCACGTCGGACAGGGGCAGCTCGGAGCCGGCCACGTGGAGCTTCCAGGACAGGAGCTGGCCCACGTCCTGACCGGCGTGGTCCGAGATCTCCAGGGTCCACTCGCCCTGGGCGGACTCCCCGTCGAAGTCGCTCACGGTGTAGGTCTCGTGCAGGTCGTCGGTGCCGCCGCCGGTGCGCGTGTGCAGGTCCACCGTGGTGTCGCCCCGCCGCAGCACCACCTGCAGGTCGCCGATGTAGGTGTGCTCGATCTCCACCTCCACCTTGAGCGAGCCAATGGCCACGTCGTCCGTCACGTCGATGGTGTCGGTGATGCCCGCCTCGTCGTCGTCCGGGATGGCCACCGGGGCGGCGCTCTCGAAGGTCACCACGTCCCCGATGGGGGCGGGCTCGTCTTCCTTGATGGACAGGTCGAGCAGGTGCTTGACCTTGGCGAAGGAGATGTGGGGGTTGCCGCTGCGCTGGCGGATGGGCAGCCACAAAAAGTCCGGGTGGCGGTCGTAGTAGGCCGGGAGCCACTCGCCGCCCACGATCTCGCCGTTTGCGTCCAGCTCGAGGATCATCTCGTAGTGATCGGAGCGGGTGTAGTCCTCGATGCGGGGCACCAGCGGCCCTTCGGTGGTGTTGGAGGACTCGGTGATGTAGTAGGTGTGCATGTCCACGTACACCCAGCGCACCGCCTCGGGGCTGTCGAACACGTCGGTGTACTGCTCGCCCGCGCGGTTGAGCAGCGACATGGCCTCCTCCTCGTCCACCTCGCGCTGCTCGTTGATGGCGTAGCGGTACACCGGCTGGTTCCACACCTGGTAGTTGGCGGTGCGGTCCTCGGCGAAGGCGCGCTCCATGATGCCCAGCATGTTGGTCACCACCACGTAGAAGGTGCCCGCGTTGGTGTCCTTGCACTGGTCGAGCAGGATCTCGCCGGTCTCCTCGTCACGCTCGATCTCTTTTTCGTTGCACCGGCCCCCGATCATCAGGGCGGAGTTGCGGTCGTACATGGTGATGAGCAGGGCCTTGAGGTCCGACACGGTGAAGGTCACGCCGTTGACCGTGACGTCCTTGACGGGCTCGGGCTCGATGATGGCCGCCGGGGCCCAGGCGTGGCACAGGCCCCACCAGGTCTCGATGCCGTCGTAGTCGTCCCCACCGCACTCGTCCACGGTGCCGTCACCGTCGTCGTCGATGCCGTTTCTGGCGCGGTAGATGCCCTTGTTTCGGTGCTGCCAGGAGGCCGCCGGGCCCAGGTGATCGTAGTACTCGTCGTGGGTGTCGATGATGGTGCCGTCGTAGGTGTTGGAGCAGTCGGCGTGCACGTCCAGGGGCAGAAGCGACATGTCCGCCTCCCAGTCGTTGAACGCGGTGTCGTACTTCTCCACCGGGCTCAGCTCGTTGGAGCCGTGGTAGCGCACGTTGGTGGAGTCCTCGTAGTAGCTCCAGTAGTCCGAGGGCCAGGGGACCTGCGCGGCCGCGCCTTCCTCGTACTCTTTGAGCACATCCCAGGCGTACTCGAGCTCGAGCCGGAATCGGTTGGGGTTGTTGGTGGGGTTCCAGGCGTCGGCCTTGCCATCGACGATCTTGCCGTCGTCCTCGGGCTTGCCCTCGGTGTCGGCGGGGTCGCCGCCGCTGCAGGCGATGGCGGTCGCGAGGCCACAAGCACCCAATACCGTTATGAATTTCTTGAACATGGACTTGTCCTCCTGCCAAGCTCGAACCGACGCTGGATAGGTTTTTGATGAGTGTCCAGGCTCTTACCGTGCCAGGGGTAGGATTGTCAAGGGAAATTACATACAGCCTACTACATCGTCACCTATTGGCTCCCGATGGAGCCAATCCTGGTCGTGTGGGGTCTCCGCTGGATCAACACCGAGGTATTTGCAGGGTTTTCGTACGGAGCCGGCCTATCGTCTCCACATCCTGGTGTGTCCGCGTGGGTTCGGGTACAGTCGGCCCGTACGCAGACCAGGAGCGATCATGCCATTTTGCCCCAAGTGCCGCGCCGAGTACCGCAAGGAGTTTTCCCACTGTCCCGGCTGCGATCTCGAGCTGGTGGACGAGCAGGATCTCCCTCCCAAGCTCACCGACGAGCAGGTGGTGGCCGCCATGGCCGAAGGAGAGCTGGCCTCCATCGCCGAGGGGACGCTCCAGGGGCTAAAGCCCGTGCAGGACCAGCTCATCGAATCCGGCATCCCGGCCGCCCTGCGCAAGTCCGACGAGATGATGACCGAGGCGGGGCTGTTTTTGCGCCTGGAGCTGGTGGTTCGCAAGAGCGACGCCGAGGAGGCCTCTTTGCGGGTTCGCCAGGCGCTCCAGGGTGAGGTGTCCGAGGAGATGCTCGAGGGCATCGCCGAGCTCCAGCAGGTCGCAGCCGGGGGCGACCCCGACGAGGGAGAGGAGGAGGGAGACGAGGGGGCCGAGGGCGCGCCGGCGTGCCCGGCCTGCGGGAGCACCGAGCCGCTGGTGGACGGGGAGTGCCCCGAGTGTGGGCTGTTTCTGGGGACCGAGGAGTAGGGCGGCCTCAGGCGCACTGCGGCCCGAGGCGCACTGCGGCCCGAGGCGCACTGCGGCCCGAGGCGCACTGCGG
>CAYFWA010000220.1:0-3714 GCA_964346625.1 uncultured Myxococcales bacterium | reverse complement strand
GCACTGCGGCCCGAGGCGCACTGCGGCCCGAGGCGCACTGCGGCCCGAGGCGCAGCACGCTTCGGAATCACGTCGCCGCTGCGGGCCTTGAAATCCGGGCGCGGTGAGGGCATATCAACTCCGGAGCCGCGTCGCGGAGTCGCTCCACCGAGCCGCGCCACGCCGCGCAGTGAGACAACGTAGCCCGCTCGAATCGCCAGATTGAGAGATAACCGACCATGAACGTATCCGAGACGCAGAGCCTCGAGCAGCAGGTGGACCTGCTGATGCGGGGCACCTTCTTCGCTGACGAGGTGGAGGGCGCACAAGCCCCGACCGAGGGCGGCCTGCGAGAGCAGATGCGTGCCGAGCTCACGGCGAAGCTGAAAAAGGGCCACCCCCTGCGGGTGTATCTCGGCGTGGATCCCACCGCCGCCAGCCTGCACATCGGCCACCTGGTGCCGGTGCTCAAGCTGCGCCAGTTTCAGCTCCTGGGTCACCAGGTGGTGTTCCTCATCGGAGACTACACCGGCCTCATCGGGGATCCCAGCGGGCAGACCAGGGAGCGTCCCCAGCTCGACAAGGAGCAGCTCGAGCGCATGAGCCGGGGCTACACCGACCAGGTGTTCCGGATCCTCGACGCGGAGCGCACCGAGGTCCGCCGCAACTCGGAGTGGCTCGGGCGCCTGGGGCTCGCCGAGATCATCCACCTGGCGGCGATCTTCTCCCTCAAGCAGATCATCGCCCGGAGGGAGTTTCAGGAACGCATGGAGGCGGGCAAGTCCCTGCGGTTCCACGAGACGCTCTACCCCCTGATGCAGGGCTACGACGCCTACGCCCTGGAGTGCGACGTGCAAGTGGGCGGTTACGACCAGCACTTCAACCTGCTGGCCGGCCGCCAGATCCAGCAGCACCACGGGCAGGAGCCCCACGTGATGCTGACGCTCCCGCTTTTGCCCGGCACCGACGGTCGCAAGATGAGCAAGTCCTACGGCAACAGCGTGGACGTCTCGGACACGCCGCGGGACATGTACGGCAGGATCATGCGGATCTCCGACGAGCAGATCCCGATCTACCTCGAGGTGGCCTGCATGCTCATGGCCGGCGAGCAGGTGGTGCAGCTCCTCGAGGATTACCGGACCCAGCAGCGTAACCCTATCGAGATCAAGGAGAGCATCGCGCACCACGCGGTGTCCCTGTACCATGACGAGGCCACGGCGGACGCCGAGCGGGAGTGGTTTCGCGCCCACATCCGGGGTCGCCGGCTGCCCGACGAGACGGACATCCCCCGCGTAGCGGTGACCGCTGCCCAGCGCGCCGAGGACGCGAGCTGGGCGGGGCTGCTGGTCGCCCTGGGGCTCATGAAATCCAAAGGCGAGGTGCGGCGGCTGATCAAGGGCGGGGGCATGAAGGTGGACGGCGAGAAGGTCTCCGACATCTACGGGAGCTGGGACGGCGCGCAGGAGGTCATGGTCCAGTATGGCAAGCGACGCTTCGTGCGTCTCACGCCCAAGGTCTGAAGCCGCGAAGGAGCGCGTCCGCCACGCTCGCCACGCTCGTCACGCTCGCCACGCTCGCCACGCTCGCCACGCTCGCCATGCTCACCATGCTCGCCATGCCAGACGACCCATCCAAAGACTCCGATACCGAGGGCACCGGGTCCGACGCCGCGAAGGAAGAGGGCGCCTCCCCGCACCCTCCGCCCGTGCCCTACGAGACCGCGGCCGAGCGCCTGCTGGGATCGGTCTGGCGCTCCGCCCCCGAGCGCACCGCCGTAATCATCGGCCCCATGAACGTGGGCAAGTCGGCGCTGTTCAACCGGCTCGCGGGGGGCGGCTCCATGACCGCCAACTACCCCGGCACCTCCATCGAGGTCACCCGGGGCGTCCTGACGGTGGGGGACGAGCGCTACGAGCTGGTGGACACCCCCGGCATCGGCGGCATCTACGCCGTGTCGGACGAGGAGCGGGTGACCCAGTCCCTGCTGCTGTCCAAGACGCCGGATCTCGTGCTGCTGGTGGGAGACGCCAAGAACCTGCGCCGCTCCCTGGTGATCGCGTTGCAGCTCGCCGGGCTGCAGGTGCCCATGGTGATGGCGGTCAACATGGTGGACGAGGGGCGAACCCGGGGGATCCACGTGGATCCGCTCATGTTGGAGCAGCTTCTGGGCATCCCCGTGGTGACCACCGTGGCGGTGGAGGGCCACGGCATCCGGTCGCTGCGCAGCGCCCTGGAGCGCGCCCGCGTCCCCACCGGCCGGGCGCCCCAGGCCCCGGACGTGGAGCGGGCGCTGAGCCAGCTCGGGGCGGCGCTGCAGGGGGCTCCGGTGCCCGTGCGCCCCCTGTCGGTGATGCTGCTGGTGGAGGACGAGACGGCGCTGGCCTTCATCGACGAGGCCCTGCCCGCGGAGCAGGCGGCGCGAGTGCGCGAGGTGCTCGAGCGGGTCCGCCACGATCTGGTCCGACCGGCCGACACCCTGGTCAACGAGGCCTTTTACGAGCGGGCCGACGCCCTGGCCGCCGAGACCTGCCTGATCCTCGACACCGGCCGGACACCCCTGGCCGACAGCGTGGGCCGCTGGAGCCTGAAGCTGTCCACCGGGATTCCCCTGGCCATGGGCGTGCTGGCTGTGCTCTATTTCGTGGTGGGGTACCTCGGCGCCGACAAGCTCGTGGGCCTGGTGGAGGGGGTCTTTTTTGGCGAGTGGGTGGTTCCGGCCACGCGGCAGGGGGTGGAGGCCGTGGGGTGGGGTTGGCTCACGGAGCTGGTGGTGGGCCGCTTCGGGCTGATGAGCGTGGGCATCAGCCTCGCCTTCGGCATCGCCGTGCCGGTGCTGGCCACTTTCTTCTTGGCCTTCGGGTTCCTCGAGGAGTCGGGCTACCTGCCGCGGCTGTCAGTGCTGTTCGATCGGGCGCTGCGGCGGGTGGGCCTGGCGGGCAACGCGGTGATGCCCCTGGTGCTGGGCTTCTCCTGCATCACCATGGCCCTGCTCACCACGCGCGTGCTGCGCACCCGCAAGCAGCAGCTCATCGCTTCGGCCCTGCTGGTGATGGGGATCCCCTGCGCGCCCCTGCTGGGGGTGGGCTTCGCGGTGCTGGCCGGCATGACCTTCTGGGCGTGGCTGGTGCTGTTCGGCTGGCTCTTGGCGCAGCTTCTGCTCACCGGCTGGCTGGCCAACCGCATCCTGCCGGGGGCGCACCCGGACTTCGTCATGGAGCTGCCGCCCATGCGGCTGCCGCGCATCCGCACGGTGCTGTGGAACACGGTGTTGCGCATCAAGTGGTTCGTGGCCGAGGCGGTGCCGTACTTCTTGCTGGCCACCTTCGTGCTGTTCGTGCTGGATCAGCTCGGGCTGGTGCGGTGGCTCGAGATCGGGTCGCGCCCCATCCTGCTCGGCCTCGGGTTGCCCGAGGAGTCGGTGCAGGTGTTCCTCATGACCGTCATCCGCCGGGAGTCGGGGGCGGCGCACCTCAAGCAGCTCGCCGACACGGCCCAGATCCTGCCGTCGCAGGCCCTCGCGCTTTTGCTGATGGTGTTCATGATCCCGTGCATCAACGCCTGGGTGGTGCTGCTCAAGGAGCAAGGGCTGCGCGCCTCCCTGGTGCTGCTCGCCCTGGTGCTGCCGCTGATGTTCCTGGTGGGCGGCGGGATAAACGCCCTGGTGACGTCTTTGGGGATCCCCCTATGAAGGGGGAGTTGCGCCTCCTACGCTTTGCGCCCTGGTCAAAATTAATT
>CAYFWA010000219.1:3931-9335 GCA_964346625.1 uncultured Myxococcales bacterium | reverse complement strand
ACAGAATTGATGGATCGGCGGCCGAATGCCGAAGTTATTCTTGCGCGAGCCCTACGTCCGGGGCCGAGTCGAACATGGAGAAGCGATAGCCGAAGGTGACATGGATGATGGTGGGGCCAAACGCGGAGTCCATGTGGTTCGCGTAGTAGGCGAAGCCACTCTCGGCGGCCAGATAGAAGCCGGCGACCTGCCCGTACAGGCCCAGGGTGTGGTAGCCCCAATGGGTCGCCGGGGTCTGCGGGGTCACGCTGAAGTTGTAGCGGTTCCCCACGTAGATGCCGAAATAGCGGGAGATGCGAAAGCCGAGATCCAGCCCGGCGAGCGCGCCCAGGGCGAAGCTCGGATCGGTGCGCTCGTCCGTCTCCGGATCGTGATACTCCCCGCCCCGCCCGACCCCGACGCCGCCGGTGAGCCGCATGCGGAAAAAGCCGGCGCGTGCGACCTCCCAGTGCAGCGCGGTGCTGCCCATGAGGCTGCCGAGCCCCTCGACCCCGGCCAGCATCCAGAACAGGCCCGCGTCCAGATCCAGCGTGGGGGTGAGCCCCACCGCGAAGCGCCCCTCGGTGACGGGGACGTAGGGGTGGGCGTAGGAGACCTGCACGGCGCCCCTGCCCTTCCCCAGCGCCTCGGGCAAGCGTCCCAGCCCCATCCGCATGGGCGGCGCGTAGGTGGGGTAGCAGCCAGACAGCGACACCGCGACCAGCAGCGAAACCGCGACGAACCCGGTTCGCCATCCCGATCCCGCGCGCGGGGCGAGGCCGATGGGCGCGGCGATCGCCCGCTTCACACCCTGCCGCGCACGCTCGATGCCCGAGTCATCCATGGCCACGATGATCCCCGACCCGCGGCGCCAGCGCTGTGATCCAGGTCACGCAGAGGTGAGGGACAAGGCGTGGAACAGGCCCTGGCGGGCGAGCAGGTCCTCGCGGGTGCCCTGCTCCACCAGGCGGCCGCCGGCGAACACGAGGATGCGGTCGGCCAGAGCCAGCCAGGCGAAGCGGTGGGCGATGATGACGGCGGTGCGGCCCTCGAAAAAGGGGCGCAGGCTCTCGATGAGGCGCTTTTCGATGCCGGGATCCAGGGCCGAGGTGGCCTCGTCCAGCACGTAGATGGGCGCCTCGCGGCACAGGGCGCGGGCCAGGGCGATGCGCTGGCGCTGACCGCCCGACAGGTTGGTGCCGCCGGGCTCGAGGGGGGTGTCGAGGCCGGCGTCGAGCCCGTCGAGGAACTCGTCCACGGCGGCCTGGCGCACGGCCTCCTGCAGGCGGGCCGGCGGCACGTCGCGGCCCAGGGTGATGTTTTCGCGGATGGAGGTGCCAAACAGGAAGGGCTCCTGGGCCACGTAGGCCACGCGCTCGCGCAGGCTCTCCAGGGTGTAGACCGAAAGGGGCGCCCCGCCGAGGCGGACCTCGCCGCCGGTGGGGTCGTAGAAGCGCAGGAGCAGGTGCGCCACCGACGTCTTGCCGGCGCCGCTGGGCCCCACCAGGGCGACGCGCTCGCCGGGCTGCAGCGTAAACGACACGTCGTCGAGGGCCACCGCGGCGGCGCGGGGCGAGGCGGCGTCGGAGCCCCCGGTTTCCGCGTCACCCACCTGGGCAGCCTCGGGTCTCCCCTCTTCCGCGTCGCGGGTCTGCGGACCGTCGTTTCCCTCCGAAGCGTGGCCCGCGGCGGCGTCTCCCGACGCGGTGCTGCCAGTCTGGGGGGGCTCGCGGAAGTCCAGCGATACGCGGTCGAACACGATCTCTGCGCCGGCGGCGGGAGCGGGGCGGGCGTCCGGGGCGTCCTGGATGTCGGGCTCGGTGTCCAGGATCTCGTAGATGCGATCCAGGGCGGCGTAGCCCGCCTGCAGGTCCATGTTGAACCGGAAAAAGCGGGTCACGGGCATCACCAGGCCGAGCACATACTGGGTGTAGGCGAGCAGCTCGCCCAGGGTCAGGGTGCCGCGAACCACCATGGCGCCGCCCACGCCCCACAGGATGACGATGAGGGGCACGTAGGACAGCACCGTGGTGAGCAGATTGCCGGTGACCCCCACCATCTCGCGGCGCACCGCCACGCGCTCCAGGCCCCGGCTGGCCTCGAGGGTGGAGCGCCGCATGTCGTCCTCGATGGACTCGGCCTGAATCAGCTTCATCCCGGCGAAGTTCTGCTGGATGCGCGCCGAGAGCTCGGCTTGGGACTCCTGCTGCGCGCGGTTTTCGCGATACACCCGCCGCTTGAACAAGAAGAACACCAGCGCGAGCACCGGCACGATGGCCACGCAGTAGAGCGTGAGCCGCGGGCTGAGCACAAGCAGAAGCACCAGCACGATGACCACCTTGATGGCCGACCCGATGACCTCGAACAGCTCCTGCGAAAGCAGGTTCTGCACGTAGCTCACGTCGCTGGTCACCCGCGACAGCAGGCCGCCGGCGGGGTGGCGGGCGTAAAAGCGCAGGCTCAGCCGCTGCAGGTGCTCGTACATGTGCATCCGCACCGCCGTGAGCACGCGCTGCTTGACCCGCACCCCGAGCCACGCCCGCGCGAAGACCACCAGGCGCATGGTGACGTAGAGCCCCGCCACCAGCGCCACCAGGCGAAACAGCCGCGGCAGGTCGCCCTGGGGCAGCGCCTCGTCGATGATGATCTTCTCGATCCAGGGGGTGGGGAGCTGGATGAGCAGGGCCGCCACGATGGTGACCGCCAGCAGGGCGAAGCTCACCCGGAAGGGGCGCAGGTAGACCCAGAAGCGTCGCAGCCGGCGGTTGCCCTGGCTCACGCCCTGCCCTCCTTTCCCTCCCCGCCTCGGACGTGCGGAACCGATTCCGGTTCCGGGGCCGGGGCCGATTCCGGGGCCGGGGCCGATTCCGGGGCCGGGGCCGATTCCGGGGCCAGCTCCGCGCTCGTTTCAGCGCTGGGATCCACCAGTCGGCGGTGGAGGCGATCCCAGTAGGACCACTGCTCGGGGGCCGCCCGGATCCAGCGCTCCAGCAGGCACCGCAGGGACTCGGCAAGCTCGACGAAGGCCGGGTGGTCTTCGTCCACGCGCTCCCCGAGCCGGGGCACCGGTCCGATGGGGGGGTGGAAGGTCAGTCGATAGCCGGCCGGGGTGCGGAGGTTGCTCCAGGGCAGGAGGGTGGCCCCGGTGGAAAGAGCCACCTTGGCGGCGCCCACCAGGGCGGGCAGCCGCACCCACGCCCGGCCGCCGAACAGGGGGAAGGGCCGGGTGCTGCGGCCGCCCATGAGCACGTCGAGGTTGGTGGACACCAGGTCCCCGGCGGCCAGGGTCTCGCGCATCTCGGCCCCGATGACGCTGCGCTCGCGGTTCGTGAGGATGAACGACACGTCGGCGTCGAACTCGGCCAGGGACTGCTCCAGCATGGCCAGCACGCGCGGGAAGCGCGACACTTCGGGCTCGGAGCACAGGCGCAGGCGGGGCCACAGGGCGTGCTCCACGCCGAGCAGCGCCGCCAGCGCCCCCACCGTGCCCAGGGTCACCGCGCCCACGTGGGAGCCCACCACCAGCACCCCCCCCGGCCGCTGCAGGGCGTCGCGCAAATGATGCACGCCGCGATACACCAGGGTCTCGTCGAAGCCGCGGATGAAACCGTGGATGTCGCGCACGTTCAAGGTCAGCGCGTCCTCGGCGAACTTGGACAGGTAGTGGGCGAGGAAGGCCTCGGTGCGTCGCTCGACCTCGGCGGGTCCGAGGGCGGGGAAGTAGCGCTCGAGGTAGCCCCGGACCTGCGCCCGCAGGTGGCGCGCCCGCGCGGGCGGCAGGATCAGGGGCCGCAGCCCCTGCCGCAGCACCGAGCGGGCGCCGCGCAGCCCGGCCCGCCGCACCAGGGCGCGCAGGGCCGCGTTGTTGACGAAGGTCTCGGGGCTCACGCCGTAACCTCCATCGCCGCGCAGTCCACCACTGCGCGCTCGACGCGGTAACGCACCCATCGTCGCTTCGGTTTCGCCATCACGCCGAGCCCTCGTCCGGCGGGTCCCCGGTGCGCCGCGGCGCCGTGACGCGCTCCAGGATCGCGGCGGCGCGGTCGGCCAGCCGATCCACCGCGCCCTCTTCGAGGCCGGCGAGCATGCCGGCCAGCTCGGCCGAGGCGAGGCCGGGGGCGTAGACCCGCAGCAGCACCTGCTCGCGGTGGCGCTCGAAGGCCGGGTCGCCGCCGAGCTCCGCCTCGATGCGATCCACCATCCGCTGCTCGAGTCGGGCGAAGTGACACAGGCGCTCGTCCACCCGGTGGCGGTGGCCCTGCAGCGCGTAGTTCACCGCGGGGCAGTAGGCGTAGCAGTCGCCCTCGTCGGGGCAATCCCGACAGCGCGTCCGGGCGGTGCCCAGGGTGTCGCGGTCGATGCGGCCGTAGTCTTGCAGGACCTGCGGATCGGGCAGCCCCTGCTGCACGTTGCCGAGGGTTTCGGCCCGCTGCGCCTTGTCGTAGAACACGTAGCGGTGGCACGGGTACAGGTCCCCGTAGATGTCCACCGCCAACATGGACGTGCCCGCCCCGCACAGCATGCGCTGGCCGCGCTGGGTCTTGCCGCGCCGATCCAGCGCCCGCCAGGCCAGGGCCTTGTCCCAGGTGTGAAAGGCCGGTCGTGCATGTTGCCCGGCCCGAAACGCCTCCACCAGGTGCGTCACCAGGCGCTGCTGCTCGCGCTCCAGCGCGGCCAGCGTCTGCGGAGCCCAGTCGGCCTCCAGCACCGGCGCGAAGTAGATCTGCGTAAAACCCCGATCCAGAAACCAGCGCACGTGGTGGTAGAAGTCCCCGGCGGTCTGCGGCGTCACCGTCATCCGCACGCCGGGCAGTCGCTCCTCTCGCGCGCCCAGCCGCTTTTCTCGCGCGCCCAGCCGCTTTTCTCGCGCGCCCAGCCGCTCGGTCAGCAGCCGCAGCTTCTCCCGGATCACGGGCGCGCTGCTGCCGCCCCCGGCGAAGGGGCGTAGGGCCTGGGCGGACTCGTCCCCGTCGAGGCTCAGCGACAGCCCCACCTCGTGGGACTCGAAGAACTTCAGCATCTCGGGGGTGAGCCGGGTGAGGTTGGTGGGCACGGTGAACCGCACGTTGCGCCCGAGGGCTGCCGCCCGCTCCCGCGCATACTGCACCAGGCGCCGCATCAGCTCGAACTCGAGCAGCGGCTCTCCACCCCAGAAGGTGATGGCCACCCGGTCGGCCGGGCTCTCGGGCCGCAGCAACTGGTCCACCGCCTGCCGAGCCAGCCCCTCGTCGATGGCCCGCCGCTCCATGTTGGACGCAAAGCAGTAGGAGCACGCCAGGTTGCAGCTCTCCGTGAGAAACAGCGCCAGGTGCCGCAGCACCGGTAGCTTGTCCGGGCTGTCCGGCCCGCTCATGGGATGCCTCTATCTCCTCTACCGTCTACCGTCTACCGTCTACCGTCTACCGTCTACCGTCTACCGTCTACC
>CAYFWA010000219.1:0-3831 GCA_964346625.1 uncultured Myxococcales bacterium | reverse complement strand
GTCTACCGTCTACCGTCTACCGTCTACCGTCTACCGTCTACCGTCTACCGTCTACCGTCTACGGCGAAGGAGGACGGTGTTCCAGTTTCCGTATTTGCACCCCACTTTAGCGATTATCCTACCGTTGTGCCAATCCAGCCCGAGAGCGTGTGAGCGCGCACAACGGCGAAAGGGGACGGTGTTCCGTTCTTCCGTTTTTCCGTTCTTCCGTTTCCCCACCCCGCCACGAAGTCCGGAGCTCTGCCGAACGCGGCTCGGCGTTCGCGCGTGGGGCCCCTACCCTCTCCCTTCCCGGCCCTTGACTCCCGGTCGACGCTGGTGAAGATCTGGGCCGTCCCGTCCGATGGTGGGAGCCTTTGAGTCGATATGGGAGAAAGACGAGTCAAATGAACGAGATTCGCGACAACGCCCGCAAGCGGATGAAAGGTCACTGCCGCGTGTGCCCGGTGTGCGACGGCCGCGCCTGCGTGGGGGAGGTGCCGGGCATGGGCAGCCTCGGCACGGGCACCTCCTTTCACAACAACCTGGCGGCCCTGGCGGCCCGCCGCCTGTGCATGCGCGTGATCCACGACGTGGCCGAGCCCGACCCGAGCACCACCCTGCTCGGCCGGGACCTCGCCCTGCCCGTGCTCGCCGCGCCCATCGGCGGCGTGGAGTTCAACATGGGCGGCGCCCTGTCCGAGCGGGACTACGTCGACGCCGTGCTCGCCGGCTGCGTGTCCCGCGGCACCCTGGGCTGCACCGGCGACGGCGTCCCGGAGTTCATCCACCAGACCGCCTTCGCGGTGATCGAGCGGCTCGACGGTGCCGGGATCCCCTTCATCAAGCCCTGGGAGTCGGGCGAGCTCACCGACAAGCTCACCGGGGCCATCGAGCACGGCGCCCGGATCGTGGGCATCGACGTGGACGCCGTGGGGCTGGTCACCCTCCGCAAGATGGGCCGCCCCGTGGCGCCGCGCCCCGCCGCGGCGCTGCGCGAGGTCATCGCCACGACCCCCGCGCAGGTGATCCTCAAGGGCATCATGACCGAGGACGAGGCGCGCCTGGCCGTGGACTGCGGCGCCGCGGCCCTCGTGGTGTCCAACCACGGCGGCCGCGTGCTGGACCACGCCCCCGGCGCGGCCGAGGTGCTGCCCGCCATCGCCGCGGCCGTGGACGGCGCCATTTCCGTGCTCGCCGACGGCGGCGTGCGCTCCGGCGTGGACGTGCTCAAGCTGCTCGCCCTGGGCGCCGACGCCGTGCTGGTGGGCCGCCCCTTCTCCGTGGCGGCCATCGGCGGCGGCCAGAGCGGCGTGGAGGCCTACCTCGACCAGCTCCGCACCGAGCTGCTGCAGGCCATGGTGCTCACCGGCTGCCCGGACGTCGCCTCCGCGGACGCCCGCATCCTGTGCTGAAACCGAAACGACGATAGACGAGCACGAGAGCGAGCAGCATCACCAACCACAGGCCACGAAACGGGCCGCGCGACCCGGCCGCGGCGCAGTCGCAGCCGTCGCCGCTGCCGTCGCCCGGGCCCGTGCCCCCGTCCGCGAAGGGGGCGCCGTCGGGATCCGGCGCCTCGGCGTCCCCGGTGCCGCCGTCGGCCAGCGGGCCGGCGTCGGGGTCCACCACGCCGCCGTCGTCAGGGGGCGTGGTGCTGTCCGAGAGGGTGAGCTCGCCGAAGTAGTAGGGTGCCTTTTCCATGCCGATGCCGGGGGTGAGCTCCATCCAGCCGATCCGACCCGCGCCGTCGGCGTCGTTGACCACGAAGGAAAACCCGAGGGTCGTGCCGTCGGCGTAGACCACGCCGGGCACCACCGCGGCCGGGAGGCGGACCTCGTAGACCGTGCGGGCGGCGCTGCGCACCACCGCGGCCTCCACCGCGTCGGTGGCGCCGCTGGGGCCGTGGAAGCGATGGGTCCGCGTGCTCCCCCCGGCCAGGGCGACGTTGAGCTCGTGGTCGTCCACGTCGTCGTAGCTCAGCCCGAAGCTCTGGCCCACATCGAAGGCGAGCTGCACCGAGTCTCCCATCCACAGCTCCGGATCGCTGTGGTCGTTTTCGTGAACGTCGTCGGTGACGTCGAAGGCCAGCCACAGGGCGCCGCTTTCCCAGCGGGCTGCCACCGACACGGCCAGGTCGTCGGCCCCGGCCAGCGCCTCGGTGCCGCGCCAGTCCTCGGGCGCCAGGTCCACCCACCCCGCGGTGCCCCAGTCGCTCAGCTCACCGTCCACCGTCATGCCCTGGGCCGGGGTGGCCACCACCGCCCGCCGCGGCGGATCGTCGGACTCGTCGTCGTCCAGGCCGTCGCCGCAGCCCCGGTCGGCGAGGTCTGTGTAGCCGTCGCCGTCGTTGTCCAGCCCGTCCCCGCACTGGGGCGCGGCGCTGGAGCCGGAGAGCTGCGGGTGGTTGGCGATGAACTGCTGCAGGGCCGAAAACGCCGGCTTGAGCCGGTAGTCCGCAGGGAACGTGCGGCTGCCCGGGGAGCCCTGGGTGGCCCGCATCAGGCCGAAGCCGTCGATGGTGCACGAGGGCTGGTCGGGTTGGCAGTCCAGGATCTCGTAAAAGAAGGTGTTGGTGTACCAGGCCCGCGAAAGCTGCTCCTCGAGCACCCGGGTCACGTAGGTGGCCTGCAGGTCCTCCTCGGTGGCGTCCCCCGGCGGGTCCGCCCGGTACCCCGTCTCGGTCATCCACACCTCGCCGGTGTAGTTGAACAAGTCCAACACCTGCCGCAGGTCCCGCCGCGTGAAGGAGAAGCGCTGCTGGTCGAGCACGTTGATGTAGCTGTCCCCGTCCCAGATCTGGACGCCGGTCTCGGCGAAGCCCTGGTAGGCGTGGTGGGCGATGATGTCGAAGGTCCCCGCCGGCGCCAGGGTCAGCACGTCCTCCAGGTAGTCGTCGCAGTCGCCCACGTTGGCCAGGTCCGGGCCGAGCACCAGACAGTCTCCGCAGGCCGAGCGCACCGCGGCCGCGCCCGGGGTCAGAATCGTGCTCACGTACTCGTTTACCGTGCCTTCCCAGAACCCGCCCAGGTTGGGCTCGTTCCAGATTCCGAAGTGGGTGACCCCCAGGGCCCGGTAGTGCGCCACCGCCACGCTCACGAAGTCCGCCCAGTCCAGCGAGTCGTCGGGCACATCGTTGCCGTGCCAGCCGTCGGTGTCCCCGTGCCGAGTTACCCAGTCCGGGGTGTAGGCCAGGGTGAGATACACGCTCAGCCCGGACGCCACGGCGTCGTTGACCGCGGCGTCCAGCGCGGTCCAGTTGTAGGTCCCGGAGTTGGGCTCCAGCACCCACCAGTTGGCGTCCAGACGGACCCAGGAGACCCCCAGGCTCACACACGCGTCGATGAACGGCTCCCGCCCGTCGTGGACGTTCATCCCCACCGAGTTGTCCCCCAGCGCGCCGCGCGCCGGCGGGTTGGCCGCCCCCAGGATCCCCACCAGCGTCGAGACCGCTAGAAGCGGTGCCCAATTTGCTCCGAACCCACGTCTCCACCGTGCCATGTCGTCTCCTCCGAGGGGGGTCGATTGTTGTCGATACCGTTTGCGGCGACCAGCATACCGCGCTGCCCCCTTCGCTGTCACCGGGGGGGCGGATCCCGCGAGAGACCGCCATGCGCCTCGCCGCGGTTTCAGCCTCAATCCAGGCGCTGGATCCGGGGCCACGCCAGGTGGAACACGGACAGACGGCCGTCGGTGCTGGTCATCAGGGGCAGGTAGTTGCCGGGCACGCCGATCCAGGGGGCCGTGGCGTCCACCGCCACCCAGCCGCGGCCGGCGATCCAGGCCTCGGCCCAGATGTGCCCGCCCAGGCCCACCACCCAGCCGGCCACCTGGCGGGCCGGGATCCCGGCC
>CAYFWA010000218.1:0-9341 GCA_964346625.1 uncultured Myxococcales bacterium | reverse complement strand
GGGGGGCGCGGCGGCATCTATTCGGCGCCACTGAGGTTGAGTGGGCGAGAACAGAGGCCGCCTCGGGCGCCCTGGGGGGGCGTGGCGGCATCTATTCGGCGCCACTGAGGTTGAGTGGGCGAGAACAGAAGCCGCCTCGGGCGCCCTGGGGGGGGCGTGGCGGCATCTATTCGGCGCCACTGAGGTTGAGTGGGCGAGAACAGAAGCCGCCTCGGGCGCCTGGGGGGGCGGCTGGCCCTCGGTAAGGCGCCCGCGGGCCGGCGCAGGGGGGGCGGTGGCCCCGCGGCGCGGCCGGCAGCGGCTACAGCGCAAATGGCTCCGTACCGACCCGCTAGGCCAAACCCCAGATCCCGTGCTAAGCTCACAAAAAGCACAATGCCCCCGTCCGATCACAGCTCCTCAGACACCGACCCAGTCCGTTTTGCAGGCATCTGCCCCATCTGCGATCACGGCACGACGCTGCTCGAGCACATCGACACGCCGGTGTTCGTGGTCTCTCCCACCGGCGACTTCTTGTTCGTCAACGACGCGTGCCTCCGGCTCATCGGCAGCCCCTCTCGCGAAGAGTCCATGAAGTTCAACGCGTTCAAGCTGCCGGCCATGCAGGTGGTGGGGCTGGACCACCTGCTGCGCCGCTGCCTGGACGGCGAACGGATCGAGCAGGACGTGGATTACATCTCCATGTGGGGCAAGCCGGCGCAGGTGCGCCTGGAGGCGCTGCCCCTGCGGGACGCGGAAGGCCGGGTCACGGCGGCGGCCTGCGTGCTGGAGGAGCACCAGCGGGTGCGTGAGCAGCAGGAGCGGATCGAGAGCCTGAGCGCCGAGCTGCGCGAGACGCGCCACCAACTGCGCGAGCTGGACGAACTGCGCAGCCGCCTGGTGGCCAAGGTGTCCCACGAGCTCCGCACCCCCCTGCTGCCCCTGCAGGGCTACCTGCAGATGCTGGAGGAGGGCAAGCTCGGCGCGCTCAATGAGCAACAGCTCAAGGCGATCCGCGTAGCCCGCCGCAACGCCGACCGGCTCATCGAGCTCGTGGAGCAGACGCTGGAGGCGGGCAGCGACCGATCGCTGCGCCGGCCCCGGCGGCGGCAAACCGTGGAGCCCGCGGTGCTGATCCAGGACGCGCTGGACGCCATGGCCCCGGTGTTCGACCGCCGTGGCATCCCGGTGGAGGCGGACGTCGCCCAACCCCTGCCCCGGGTGTCGGGAGACCGTCCCCAGCTCACGCGGGTGCTGATGACCCTGCTGGACAACGCCCAGAAGTACGTGAACGACGAGGGGCGAATCCGGGTCCGAGCCCGCGCCGAGGCCGCATCACGGGTGAGCATCGAGGTGTCCAATACCGGTGAAGAGATCCCCCGAAACCAGCGAGAGCTGGTATTCGAGCCCTTCTACCAGGTGGATCCGTCCGACGTGGCTTCGGCCGATGGAAGGGGGCTCGGGTTGAGCATTGCCCGAGACGTAATCGAGGCCCACGACGGCGACATCGCGGTGACCGAGCGCGAGGGCTTCTCCACCACCATTCGCCTCACCCTGCCCGGCCTCGATGAATCCCGCGAGCCCGCGGTCTCTCCCCCCGCCCAGCTCCGGATCCTGCTCAAGGGTGCCGCCACCGGGCCGCGCTCGCCCCTGGGTCGCGCGCTGTCGGACGCGGGCTATGACGTGCGGTCCATGAGCGCGGACGCCTCCTTGAGCCGGTGGATGGCCGCGTGGCCGCCCGACGCGCTGGTGTTCGCCTTCTCCGCCATGGGCGCGGCGCCGCCCAGCAGCCCCCCCGAGGCGCGCCGGCCGGGTCCAGAATCGGGGACGGCGGTGCGGGAGCTGCTGGATCTCTGGCAGAC
The DNA here is from genome assembly GCA_964346625.1 of uncultured Myxococcales bacterium. Lineage (GTDB taxonomy): Bacteria > Myxococcota_A > Polyangia > HGW-17 > JAJRWW01 > CAYFWA01. The sequence goes on along the minus strand of CAYFWA010000218.1, from coordinate 7,500 downwards.
CGAGAGCGTGCGAGTCCCCCCGGTGTTCGCCGTCTTCCCGGAGCCACCCGCGCCGGACGAGGTCCGACGGCTCACCGACGCCGGCTTCACGGCGGTGGTGGGAGGCGACGCCGCATCTTCGGAGCTGGTGGCGCTGCTCGAGGCGGTAGAGCGGCAGCCGGCATGATTCTGCGACTCCCGTCGGTTGACCCCTGTCAGGGCCCTCAGTTCACACAGGCGGCCTTGGCCGACGGGCGGTTCATCAGGATGAGCACGAGCACCTGCCAGACCATCCCGATCACGGCCCCGAAAACCGTACCCACGGTCATCAGCCCACGCATGCGCTCGGCCATCTCGGGGGGCAGCACCTCCTCCATGGCCGGCAGCACGTAGGCCCAGAGCAGGATCAAGGAGACGATCTGGATCAGGATGCTGAGCACGGCGTAGGTGGAGGCCAGGGTAGGAGCCCCCCGCTTGTAGCGGACCGCCCAGATCCCGGCCACGAGCTGCAACACGGCCACCGGCAGGGAGATGAGGTTGGTGATGCGTCCGTAGCTCCCCACCTCCTCCTGGAAGCGACGGAAGGACTCATCGGGCCCGGTCATCATCCCGCTGCCCCCCGTGGCGACGCCGATGAGCGCCCCCAGCAGGGCCAGGCTGCCGAAGATGATCATCAGGATGCCCATCACCTTGGGAATGGCCGAACGGGGCGCAGAAGGAGGATACGCGCCATAGCCCCCGCCAGGGGGCGGGTAGCCTCCAGCGGGGGGCGGGTAGCCTCCGCCAGGGGGCGGGTAGCCTCCAGCGGAGGGCGGGTAGCCCCCGCCAGGAGGCGGGTAGCCTCCGCCAGGGGGCGGGTAGCCTCCAGCGGAGGGCGGGTAGCCCCCGCCGGGAGGCGGGTAGCCTCCGCCAGGGGGCGGAGTTCCCGGCGGCGATCCTGAGGGGGGCTGGCTTCCGGATTGCACCATGACTTTCTCTCGGGGCGTTGACTGCGCGATTTCGGGCATCGGGCCTCGAGGACCGGTTCCCGAGGGGCCCGGAGATTGCGGAGCCCAGTTTATCGGGCCGGGGCCCCGCGGTCGAGTGCCACCTGCCGGTGAAACAGGGGACCTATCGACTGGGTGTCGGGTGCGTCCCGCGAGCTCCGATGAAAAACCGCGTCAGCTCGAGGCGGGAGTGGGTGCCGGTCTTGCGGAAGATCGACTTCAAGTGGGACCGCACCGTGGACTCCTTGACCCCCAGGTGGGCCCCGATGTTGTCGGTGGAGTATCCCGCCGCCACCAGCTCCGCCACCCGCCGCTCCCGGGGCGTGAGGGACATCAGGGCGCTGCGCCGGAAGTCGTGGCTCCAACGCGGATCCGGGGGCAGGCTCGAGGAGGTCAGATCCCTGGGGCCCAGCAGAACGAAGGACGCCTCCAGCGCGGTCGCCCCATCCCAGGGGATGCGGGACACGGAGATCAGCGCGTCGAAGCGGTTCCCCGCCGCGTCGATGAGGGTCCGCGAGATGTTGCGCTGCACTGGCTCCGGGCTCGCGAGCAGCCGGGCGATGCTTTGCCGCGACGCCTCCCGCTCCTCGGGAGCCACGAGCAGCGAGAGGTCGGACCCGGAGACGTCCTCGAGCGCGGAGGGGTGACCGGCCCAGGCCATGATGTCGAGGAAGACGGAGTTGGCGTACACGATCCGGCCCTGCTGGATGACCATGATCGGAATCGGCGCCTTCTCGAAGATCTCCTGAAAGTCCATCCCCGACATCCTGCTCGCCCGCGCTTCGCGTCAGACGAGCTGTAGTGCCCCCCCCCACACCTGAGCTACGAAGCCCTGGCGCTCCGGAGCCGCGATTCGATCGCTCCCCAGAGGGTACGCATCGCGGGCCATCGGCACAAGCGGCACCGAAAAGGGAGATGGGACGGCGTAGAGACCTCGGGCGCTAGCGCCCGGGAGCTCAACCCACCGGGCGGAGGCGAGCGGTAAAGTGACGCAGGAAGGGCGCCTCGTAGGTGAGCTCGAGCCCGGGGATCCGGTCGCGCCGATCGAAGGTATGGCGGATCACCTCCACCAGGTAATCCACGTGGCTCTGGGTGTACACCCGGCGCGGCACCGCCAACCGGACGAGCTCCATGGGGGCCGCGAGGGGCTCTGCGGTCTCTTCGTCCTTGCGCCCGAACATCAGGGAGCCGATCTCCACCGAGCGCACCCCGCCCTCCAGATACAGGGCGCAGGTGAGCGCCACCCCGGGGAACTGCTGCCAGGGAATGTGCGGCAACCCGGCCTTGGCGTCGATGTAGACCGCGTGGCCCCCGATGGGGCGCATCACCGGGATCCCCGCGTCGGTGAGGGCGTCACCGAGGTACTGGTTCGAGCGGATCCGGTACTCCAGATACGACTCGTCCACCACCTCCTTGAGCCCCTGCGCAATGGCCGCGAGGTCCCGCCCCGCCAGGCCGCCATACGTGGGGTAGCCCTCGGTGAGGATCTCCATGTTCTGGATCTGCTGGGCCAAGGCATCGTCGTTGACCGCCAGGAACCCCCCGATGTTGACGAGGCCGTCTTTTTTCGCGCTCATGGTGGCGCCGTCCACGTAGGAAAACATCTCCTGGACGATCTTCCGCATGCTGCGCTCGGCGTAGCCCTGCTCCCGTTGCTGGATGAAGTACGCGTTCTCGGCGAAGCGGCAGGCGTCGAAAAACAGGGGGATACCGTGCCCACGGCAGCACCGGCTCACGGCGCGAATGTTCTCCATCGACACCGGCTGTCCCCCGCCCGAGTTGTTGGTCACCGTGAGCATGCACAGGGGGATGCGCTCCCGACCGTAGCGCCCGATGACGTCCTCGAGCTTGGCCACGTCGAGGTTGCCCTTGAAGGGGTGCTCCAACGCCGGATCCCGCGCCTCGTCGATCACCAGATCCAGGGCCAGGGCGCCGGAAAACTCCACGTTGGCCCGGGTGGTGTCGAAGTGGGTGTTGTTGAGGATCACCTTGTCCGGTCCCCCGACGATGGAGAACAGGATCCGCTCGGCGGCGCGCCCCTGGTGCGTGGGGAAGATGTGCTCCAGGCCGGTGAGCTCCTTGACCACGGCCTCGAACTCGTAAAATGACCGGCAGCCGGCGTAGGACTCGTCGCCTTCCATCATGGCGGCCCACTGGGCCGCGGACATGGCCCCCGTCCCGCTGTCGGTGAGCAGGTCGATGATGATGTCCTCGGCGCGGATCAGGAAGACGTTGTGGTGAGCCTCGGCGAGAATGCGCTGGCGCTCGGCTCCGGTGGTCATCTGGATGGGCTCCACCATCTTGATGCGGAACGGCTCGATGATCGTCTTGAACTTGCTGGGCATGGTTGCCTCCTGGGACGCGGACTAGGTACCTTGTCCCAGTCGGCTCGACAAGCCCCAACGGAGCGAATCCTTCGGATCCCTTGCCGAAAATCGCAAAGATACCATCGCAGCCGAGCCGCACCGCCACGAAGCGGCCGGCAGACATCATGACGGGCGTTCAATCGGACCAAAGCGAATTCCGCGCCGAATTCAGTTGACTCGGTAGCGTAACTCATATTAGAGATACTAAAACGCTGCGCGCCGTGCGCCGCGAGGCTGCTTCTGCGGATCCGTGCACCGCGGAGGTTGAGCGAATAACGAGGTAAGCTCAATGATTCCGAACGACGAGCGACACGAGAGCGGCAGCACGAGCAAAACGCCCGGGAGGCCTCGGGGCCCGGGTGTCCGAAGGAGACGCGGGACTCGCGAGATCGCGCTCTGGGTGGTCGGATCGTGCCTCGCAGTGGCAGGTACCCCCGCGGCCCGGGGCGCAGAGTCCCCCTCGCCGCCCCACGAGCGGCCCGATGGAGCGGCGTCCGGCGCCGCCCATCCTGGTGATGCCCCGACGCGGACCCCTTCCCCGGCCGATGCCGGCTCGACGGATCGCGCACCGATGACCCGACCGACCACGCCGCCGCACCGCCGCGCGGTGGCGCCCCCCGGCCCCCGACCGGGCGCCGAGCGGGACGCGGCCCCGGAAGGTCCGGCCGGCGCGGCCGGCGGCGCTCCCGACACCGACCCCGCAAAAACCACCAAGGGCGAAAACGGCGAAAAGGACGATGAAAAGAAGGAGACCGATGGCGCGGCCTGGTGGCGGGGCTTCGGCTTCGGCTCCTATGGTCGCGTGGGCGCGGCCTCCGACGAGCGGGGCTCTCCCGGCCGACAGCTCAACCTGGCCGCCCACGGGCCCCGGTTGGGCGAGGGCTCCTACGTGGAGACCGATTTGTACTACCGACTCAAGCCCATCGGTGGCGTGAAGCTGCGCACCGTGCTCACCCTGGCGTTCAAGGAGGACCTGTTTCACTACACGGGGGACTTCGACTCGGTGCTGGCCATCCGGAACCTGTATCTGGAGGCCAATGACCTGTTTGTCGAGGGGCTCGGGGTGTGGATGGGATCCCGGATGTACCGCGGGGACGACATCTACCTGCTGGACTTCTGGCCCCTGGACCACCTCAACACCGTGGGAGGCGGCGTCCACTATCGATACGAGAAGTTCTGGGTGGCCTGGCAGATCGGCACCAACCGGCTGCGGGATCAGTACCAGTACCAGGAGGTGCTGGTGCCCGGGCTCCACAACACCTCGGAGACCGTGGTGCTGCTCAACCGCCAGCGCATGATCACCTCCCTGAAGGCCGTGCAGCGCTTCGGGGGCGATGACGGCCGCTTCGGCGCCAAGATCAAGCTCTACGGCGAGCTGCACACCATCAGCCCGGGCACCCTCGACGCCCACCTGCCCGAGGCGGAGCAGGAGCAGCTTCACTCCGACTACGGCTTCCTGGTGGGCCTGCAGCTCGGGATCTGGAACTTCGGTCCCCGCTCCCACCTGAACCTGTTTCTGCGCTGGGCCCAGGGGTTGGCCGCCTACGGCGAGTTCGCCATCCCCTTCGGCCTCGATCGAGACAAGCTAACCCGCGATGCCCGGGAGTTCCTGGTGGCGCTCTCGGGCAACTGGGAGTGGAAGCGGTGGCTCGGGATCCAGGTGGGGGGCTACGTGCGCTACTTCCGGGACGCGGATCCCAACCGCTACGACTGGGACGACGGATGGGAGTACGTGGGGGTGATGCGGCCCCACCTGTTTTTGCACGACAACTTCGCGCTGGCCCTGGAGCTGTCCTACCAGGGCCGCTCCCCGGCCGGGCTGAACCCCTGGACCGCCGAGGCCCAGAACCCCGGGATCCTGAAGTTCTCGATCCTGCCGCTTTTGACCTTTGGCAAGGGCACCTACGCCCGCCCGCAGTTCCGGCTCATCTACACCGTGATGCGCCAGAACGAGGGAGCGCGCATGAGCTGGAACCCCTCGGATCCCCGGCGCGACATGAAGGTCGGCCACTACCTCGGCCTGCAGGCGGAGTGGTGGTTCAACAGCACGTATCGTTAGGCGACGCGAGCCCTGGAGAGAGTCATGAAGCGATTGTCAACCTTCCCTCGCCGGTTCCGCCCCCTCTCGCGGCTCCGCTGCGGCGCGCTCACGCTGGTGAGCGTCGCGGGCCTGGCATGGGGGCTGCTGTCCCCTGCCGGCTGCGTGGATCCCGAGGACGTCCAGACCGCCGACGCCGTGCAGCCGGTGCACGTCGACGACTGGCGCGACGAGGTGATCTACCAGCTCCTGGTGGACCGCTTCGCCGACGGCGATCCCAACAACAACTTCAACGTGGACAAGACCGCCATGGGCTCCTACCACGGCGGGGACTGGCAGGGGATCATCGACCGGCTGGGCTACCTGGAGGCGCTGGGGGTCACGGCGCTGTGGATCAGCCCCGTGGTCAAGAACATCGAGTCGGACGCCGGCTTCGCCTCCTATCACGGCTACTGGACCCAGGACTTCGAGCGGGTCAACCCCCACTTCGGGGATCTGGCCAAGCTCCGGGAGCTGGTGGACGAGTGCCACCGCCGGAACATCAAGGTCATCCTCGACATCGTCACCAACCACATCGGACAGCTCTTTTACTACGACATCAACGGCAACGGGCAGCCCGACGAGTTCCTTATCGGGGGAGGGGGCACGGCCTACGGCTCGGCCAACTCGGACTTCCCCTCGTCGTTGACCCGCACCAGCGAGTGGGACCCCGACTACGACTCCCGGGGGATCCAGGCCTTCACCTCCCTGGGCGAGTCTGGCCCCGCCCCCATCGAGTGGGTGTACCGCCCGACCATCAACCGCATCCCGCCGCGGCCCGCAGGGTTCGCCAACCCCGCCTGGTACAACCGCCGGGGACGGGTCACCGTCTGGCGCGCGGAGCAGCAGGCGTGCCGCTGGGTGACCGGGAACCCGGATCCGGGCTACTGGTGGAACGTCCCCGAGTGCCGCGACTACATCCGGGAGCAGGAGGTGCGCGGCGACTTCCCGGGGGGCCTCAAGGACCTGGACACCACCCGCCAGGATGTGCGGGACGCGCTGTACGAGGCCTTCGCCCACTGGATCGAGACGGCCCGCTTCGACGGCTTCCGCATCGACACCCTCAAGCACGTGGAGCACGAGTTCTGGCGGGACTTCTGCCCGCGGATCCGGCAGCGGGCCCAGGCCCTGGGCAAGCACAACTTCTTCATGTTCGGCGAGGCCTTCGACGGCCACGACGAGCTGCTCGGCAGCTACACCGGGGACGACCAGGTGGACTCGGTGTTCTACTTCTCGCAAAAGTACCAGGTGTTCGAGGGGGTGTTCATCCACGGCAACCCCACCCAAGGGATCGAAGACCTGTACAACCAGCGTCAGATCAACTACCCCGACACCCCCAACCCGGGCGGCCCGGTGGACGAGACGGGCGCCGGGGTCTCTCCGCGCAACCTGCTGGTGAACTTCATCGACAACCACGACGTGGCCCGCTTCCGTTTTCTGAAGCCGGACACCCAGGCCCACCACAACGCCCTTTTTTACCTGCTCACCCAGGACGGGATCCCGTGCCTGTACTACGGCACCGAGCAGCGCTTCGCCGGCGGCAACGACCCGGCCAACCGCGAGGACCTCTGGGACTCCGACTACGACACCCAGAACGGCACCTTCCGGTTCATCAAGACCCTCATCTCCCTGCGCAAGCAGCACGCGCCCCTGCGGCGCGGCGACTTCACGGCCCGCTGCGTGTCCACCGAGTGGGCCGACAGCGGGGCCCCGGGCGCCGGGCTGTTCGCCTTCGAGCGCACCTACCAGGGCGAGACCGTGCTCGTAGTGCTCAACAGCTCCTCCACCCACGCCGCGGCCACCGACGCCTGCGCGGGGGGCACCACCCTGACCACCTCGTTTCCCCAGGGCACCACCCTGATCAACGTGTTCTGCATGGAGGGGGCAGCCGGTGATCACGGCGCCCACGAGTGCTCGGGCGCCGAGCAGCAAAACCAGCGCTACGCGGTGGGCGCCAGCGGCGCCCTGGTGGTGTCGGTGCCCCCGCGCAGCGGCATGATCCTGGTCGCCGAATGAGGCGCGCAAGGAGGAACCCCATGGACACGCGAGCCCCCACCCCCCCGCCTTATCAGCGCTATCCGCGTATCCTCAC
>CAYFWA010000217.1:3624-9344 GCA_964346625.1 uncultured Myxococcales bacterium | reverse complement strand
GCGACCGACCGAGCCGTACCCGTAGGTACGGTGACCGAGGGAGCGAGGACGTAAGGAGGCTGGTCAAAATAATCTGCGCAGTCGGGACGCCGATCCATCCCGGCCCGCGGCGTCGCTCGTCGGTTAAATATCCACCAATATTCGCCCTCCTCGCTCCTTGCGGGCCGGGCGCCTCGACGCCCTGACTTGTACACCTTATTTTGACCAGCCTCCTTACGCGGGCGCGTTGTGTGAGCGCACGCGAGGCAGCGTGCTTTTATGCGAGGCCCTGGGAGCGGGCCACGTGGGCGCACATCTGCCCCGCCACCAGGATCAGGATCTCACGGGGCAGAAAGTCGTCTGGAGACTCCGCCACGAACCGATCGGCCACCTCCTCGGCCGCCGCCGCGGGGTCCCCGTGGCGGCGGACCGCGTCCTCGAGCAGGGCGCGGGTGGCGCGCGCCTCGCGTCGGGCGCGGGGCAGCCAGGCGCGGGCGTCCTCTCCGGTGGCGGCGCCGTAGTGCTCGCTCACCAGCACGTCCACGTCGTAGGCCGCCAGCCGCGCCAGGCTCGCTTCGTACTGGTCGAAGTTGGAGTTGCCGCAGGCCAGGTGGAAGTCGCCGTGCTGGATGCCCCCCGCGTCGGAGGGGAACAGGGCACGGAGCTCGGGCACGTACACGGCCATGGAGCACGAGGAGTGACCGGGCGCGGCGATGACCTCCAGCGTGAGGTCTCCCAGGGGGATCCGCTCACCGTCGGCCGGGGTCTGCTCCACCGTGATGGGCGCGTAGTCCCCGTCGTGGCGCCCGACGGCCTCGGTCAGCCCTGCGCGTTCGGTGGCGGCCTGGTTCAGAGCGCCGATGGTCTGGTTGACCTTGTCCTTGGCCAACAGCTCGGCGGCCCGGGGAGACGCCGTGACCACGGCCTGAGGCCAGCGCCGCTTGGCCCAGGGGATGATGCCGCAGTGATCGAAGTGGGCGTGCAGGATCACCAGGCGCTCGATTTGCTCCTCGGCGAGCAGGGCATCGGCGAGCTGCCGGGCCACATCGGGGACGATGTAGGTCATCCCGCCGCCGAGCACGGCGCGGGCCTCGCCGCCGTTCAGCAGGGCCACGCAGGACTCCCGTCGGCCCAGCAGGGTGATCCGGTCGGTGAGGGGACCGGGGTCGACCTGGATCATCGCCCCTCCTGGGCGGCCTCGCGGGTGATCTCGCGGGTGCGCGCGCAGGCCCGCTGGAACCGGTCGCCGAGGGACTCGGCGTCGGGACCGGGCAGGGGGGGTAGCCGGCTCCAGGCCTGCTCGAGCTTCTGGAGCTCGTCGGCGAGGCGCTGCGCGTCCTCTTGCTGGAACTCCTCGCGGAAGGCCGAGGCGGCCAGGGCCTCCTTGAGCTTGGCGGCCATGGCCTCGGCGTCCTGGGGATCCACGTCGTCTCCGCTGGGGCCCCCCACGCGCTCCTCGGCCTCGGCCACCAGCGCTTCGGCTTTGTCGCACAGGCTCTCCATCTTCTGCGCGGTGAGCATGGGATCCAGCACGGTGCCGAGGAAGTCGGCCCGGTGCGCCTGCACCGCGCGGGCGGTGAGCTCCAGGAGCATTTCCCGGGTGGGCGCCTCCTGATCGGCGGGCACCGGCGACAGGCTGCTCCAGGCCCCCCAGGCCTCCACGAAGCGCGCGGCGACCTCGGCCGCCGAGCCGGCGTCGGCGCCCTCGAGGCGCGCGGTGAGCTCCTGCAGCAGCTCCTGGCGCCGGGCGAGGTGCTCGCGTCGCCCCTCGTCGAGGTAGTCCTTGCGGCGCGCGAAGAAGTGGTCGCAGGCGGTGCGGAAGCGCTTCCAGATGGCGTCGGACTGCTTGCGCGGCACCGGCCCCGTGGCCTTCCACTCGGCCTGCAGGCCCTTGAGCTGGTTGGCGGTCTCGTCCCAGTCGTCGGAGCCTTGCATGGCCTCGGCCCGCTCGCACAGCTCGGTCTTCTTTTGCAGGTTCTCCTCGCGCTGCTCGTCCTGGGCGCGGAAGGCCTCCTTGCGGCGCTCGAAGAAGTGGTCGCAGGCGGCGCGGAAGCGCTTCCAGATGGCTTCGGACTGCTTGCGCGGCACCGGACCGATGCTCTTCCACTCGGTCTGCATCGCCTTGAGGCGCTCGGCGGTCTCCTTGAGCTCCTCGGAGTCCTGCAGGGCCTCGGCCTGCTCGCACAGCTCGGTCTTCTTCTGCAGGTTTTCCTGGCGCTGGCGATCCTGCTCCTCGAAGTACTCCGCGCACCGCTCGTGGGCCGCGTCGCAGGTCGCCTTGAACTTCTTCCACAGCTCGTCGCTGCGCTTGCGGGAGCCGGGGCCGAGCTTCTTCCAGTCCGCCTGCACGCGCTTGAGGCGGCGGGCCACCTCCGCGAGGTCCTCGACCTCGGCGAGGGCCTCCGCCTCCTGCAGCAGCTTTTCCTGGCGCGACGTGTTGGACCAGCGCTTCCAGTCCTCCTGCTCCCGGAGCTCGCGCAGATAAATGACCAGCGCGTCGCGGGCCTGCTGCAGGCGCGGCTTGAGCTCGTTCCAGTGGGTCTTGTCCGGCAGGGGACCGGGCTTTTTGAGGGTGGCGCGGACGTCCGTGAGCAGGCGATCCAGCTTGGCGATGCTCTTGAGCTGGGTCCCCTCCTCCGCCCGGCTCACCAGGACCTGCACCCGCTCCAGGTTCTCTTGCTGTCGCTGCTGGCGGGCGGCCTTCGCGTCGGCCTCGTGCTCGCGCAGCCGCACCACGAGGGCCTCGAATCGACCGTGCAGGGCGTCGTCACGGCCGTAGCGCTTCTCCAGGCGCTGCCAGCTCCGGCGATGCTCGTCGAAGGCCTTGCGCATGGCGCCGAGCTTGTCGAGAGACAAGGCCTCCTCGGCCTCGGCTAGCAACGCCTCGAAGGCGGCCTCGCGCTCGGCGCGCTCCTCGGCGCGCTCCTTATGACGCCGGGCCTGGCGGCAGGCCGTGTCGAAGCGGCCCGCGAGCTCGGCGCGGTAGGGCTCCGGAATGGGGCCCAGGGATTCCCACTCGGCCTCCAGGCGCCCGAGCTCGGCCTCCAGGCGCCCGAGCTCGGCCGCGTCGTCTTCCTTTTCCCCCGCGACGGCCAGGATGCGCTCCAGGATTTCTTCGCGGGCTGCGCGATCCTCCCGGTGCTCCTGGGCCACCTCGTCGCTCCGGGTCCGGGCCGCCAGCACCTCGGCGGCCTGCTCGCGGCGGAGATCGAAGCCCTTGAGCAGGGAGTCGAGCCGATCCTGCAGCTTCGCCGTCGGGGCCTTGCCCTCCGCGGCCAGCTCCTCCCACTCGCGGCGCAGTGCTTCGAGTCGGCGGGGGGCCTCCTCCCAGTCGGTGGAGCGGGTCGCCTCCTCCACCTGCCGCAGGAGCTGTACCCGCTGGGCGTGCCGTTTCTTGTCGGCCAACGCAGCGGCCTGCTCCTGCTCGTCGGGGGCCTGCTGCTGCTCCAGCTTGCGCTTGGCGCGGGTCCGGATGGACTTCACCTTGGCGCGGTGAGACAGCAGCTTGAGGCTCTCCGGATCCTCGATGCGATCCAGCGCCAACCCCGCGATCTCGCGGCGCGGCTCCTCGAGCACCAGCCCGCGCAGGATCCCGCAGTCATCGATCTGGGAAAGCGCCAGGGACGCCAGCTCCTGATCCCGGGTGTGCTTGACCACCTCGGCCAGGCTCCGCGGATCCTGCATGCGCTCCAGCGCCAGGCGCTGGATGGGCTCCAGGGGGCTGCGGCGCACCACGTCGGAGAGGGCCTCCTCGCCGGAGACCCGCGCCAGGGCAGACTCGGCCATGTCCGGAACCTCGCCCTGGGTGGCGGCGGTCATCCAGAGATCGTCGGCGCGCTGCCGGGCCGTGTGCGCCAGGTCCGCGTTCGCCTCGGCGATGCGGTCCGCGAACTCCTCGAGCGCTTCGGCATCCTCGATGCGCGCGAGGGCCAGCTCCCGCAGCTCGGAAGCCGGATCCGTCTCGGCGATCTCCAGGAGGGTGGTCACCTCGGCGGGATCCAGCTCCTTCACCGCGGCGAGGCGTACGCTGTGCTTGCTGTGCTTCCAGTTTGGACGAAACAGGTCGGCAATGCCCATGGTTCAGTGGTCTCCAGGCCTGCGAATCTAAGCGGAGCCGGGGGACAGGACAAGGGGGAAATCCGCTGTAAGGGTGGGAACCTGCGGGACCGCAGGAGCTCTGAGGGCTTTGCGTCCATTGGGGACGGGGTTGAGGCCCGGCTCGGGGCGCGCGGAACGTCCCCCTCGCGGAGCGCCGCCCTCGCGGAGCGCCGCCCTCGCGGAGCGCCGCCCTCGCGGAGCGCCGCCCTCGAGCCAGTTTCCCGTTGGGAGGGATGGTCTCGGCCATTTCCGGGATGGCGACTCATCGGGCGCCAAAAATGCCAACGCCCGACCATCGGAGAATCGGAGAATCTGTCAGCGGCCGGATGGAACTCGGCAAAGATAGACCGCGTGCCGGCGTCCCCCCTTGCCCGGCCGCGAAAGCGTGGCATCGAACCCGGCCACCGCCAGCCGGCGGGCGAAGGCCGCGTCGGGCTCCTCGGACCAGACCGTCAGCACCCCGCCGGGGCGCAGGGCCCCTCGCGTGCGGGCGAGGGCGTCGGCGCCGTAGAAGGGATCCGTGTCGTCCTGGGTGGCTTCGTGAGGACCCTCGTACAGATCGAGCACGATGGCGTCGAAGCGGGGGTCGGTGGCCAAATCACCGCTGGCAGAACCGTCGCCAGCGCTGGAGTCGGCGCCGGTGTCGGCTTCAGACCCGGAACCGGACCCGGACGCGGACCCGGAACCGGAACCGGAATTGGCCGCGGAACCGGACCCGGACGCGGACCCGGACCCGGACGCGGACCCGGACCCGGACGCGGAACCGGACGCGGAACCGGACCCGGAACCGGAATTGGACCCGGACCCGGAATTGGACCCGGACCCGGAATTGGACCCGGACCCGGCCGCGGAACCGGACCCGGACGCGGAACCGGACGCGCGGGCAATGGTCTGAGCCACGTCCTCGATGACCACTCGCACGCGGGGATCCGCCAGGGCGTCGCCGCTCGCGGCGCGGGCCGGCCCCCGGCACCAGTCCTCCACCACGGGCGTTAGCTCGGCCACCGTGACGCGGGCGTCAGCCGGCAGAGCGTCCAAGGCCGCGCGGAGGCTAAGCCCCAGCCCCAGCCCCCCGATGATCACCCGAGGCTCCGCCCGGTCCGCCAGCGCCTCGCAGGCCAGGCGCGCCACGGCGATCTCGGAGCGGCTCAGCGCGCTGTTCATCAGCACCCGCCCGTCGATGGTGATGAGGAAGTCGTGGTCTCCTCGCCGCCGCAGCTCGAGCGGGCCGTCCTCGGTCTGCACGCGATCCAGCGTCTTCCAGGGGCGGGCCATGGCCCTGCGTGTACGACGCGCCGCCACCCGGGTCAAGGTCGCGCCGGGTCGAGGCAGGATCGCTCACCGCGCTCACCGAACCAGGCCACCAACTCTTTCGCAGCTTCGCAGGTCGGCTCCGGCGTGCGGCTCCGGCGTGCGGCTCCGGCGTGCGGCTCCGGCGTGCGGGTCGAGACCGAGCCGGGCGCGCGGTGAAGCTCGCCGGGCGCCTCACGGCCCCTGGCGCGAGCCGGCGCCAGGTGGCATCCTCCCAGAGAGCGCCCAGCGCGCTCCCAGAGCGCTCGGAGACGCTCGGACGGTGCGAGGCACCACCGGCACCACCGGCACCACCGGCACCACCGGCACCACCGGCACCACCGGCACCACCG
>CAYFWA010000217.1:0-3524 GCA_964346625.1 uncultured Myxococcales bacterium | reverse complement strand
GCTCTACCGACGGGCGCCAACTGGTGCGATACGGTGTATGTGCTCATCATGTCCCCCATGACCCCCGAGGCAGATTCCGGATCCGGGCCTGGACCCTCCTCGCGCAGCGAGCGGTGGATCCTCGCCGGGTTCCTGCTCGTGATCCTGGGCCTGTTCGCGGTGGAGCTGCTGCGCGATCCCGCCCCGGTGAAGCTGTCCGTCCTGTTCGTGCTGCTGTGGTGGATCCCCCTGCTGTTCATCCATGAGGGCGCCCACGCCCTCATGGCGCGGATCCTTGGCTGGGGCGTGCGCCGGGTGGTGATCGGCTTTGGGCCGGTGCTCAAGCGCTGGCGCCGCGAGGGGCTCGACGTGGAGATCCGGCGCATCCCGGTGTCGGGCTTCGTGCAGTCCTATCCCCGCGACACCCGCTTCCCGCGCACCAAGGACGCCCTCATCTACGCGGCGGGCCCGGGCTCGGAGCTGCTGGTGGCCCTCGCCGTGGCCGGGGCGCTGGGCTGGGACGCCTTGCTGACGGTCAACGACAGCATCCCCCGCCTGGCGGCGCAGAGCCTGGCCGCGGCCGCCGCGATCCAGGCCGTGATCAACCTCATCCCGGGCATGGTCTCCGATCCCCGGGACGCGGTGGGCCGGCGCTTCTCGCCCACCGATGGCATGGGCCTGCTCACGGCCTGGTTTCAGGACCCCCGGGACTATCAGCGCCAGGTGGCCTACTGGCGGCAGGTGGAGGCGGGCACTCTCCCCGAAGAAGAACGCGAGCCGTGAATCTCCTCGGATTCCATCTCTCGGTTGGAATATCCCGGTGCCTGACGGAGTAGAACCCCACCAGAGCCCACGCGTTGATCATCCGACAGGGCCCCCTCCCACTTGCCCGGGGAGCCTCGGGGCTGTTACTTAGGGCTCGCGCAAGAATAACTTCGGCATTCGTGCGCCGATCCTTCAATTCTGTCTGCGTCGCTCGTCGGTTAAATACGTCAATGTATTCGCCCTCCTCGCTTCTTGACAGAATTGCGCCTCGGCGCCCTCGGTGCGTCGAACTTATTCTTGCGCGAGCCCTTAGGAGAGACCATGCCGAAACCAGACCCAGGCTCCGCACCCTCGACGCAGTCGCGTTTACAGAAACCGAAACTGGCCACCGGCGCCCCCCGGGAGAGGCGCACGCGGGACGTATCGACGTCGACGGGCGCGCGACGAAGGCGCGCAGCGCAGGGCGGGCCTCTCCGTGGCCGCGGCCCGCGCGTTGCGCTCGGCGCGCTGGGGCTGCTGCTCGTCACTGCGCTCGTCCTGCCTCCGGCCTGGGCCGGCGGGCGGGTGGACCCGGGCTTGAAGCGGCCGGATCCGCGCTCGCGGCCCGGCAAGGGCCCCCACCCGATCCTGGGCAATGCCAACGCCCCGGTGACGGTGATGCTGTTCGCAGACCTGCAGTGCCCGTTTAGCCGGCGCCTATACGAGCGCGTGCTCCAGCGCGTGGTCAAGGACTACGCGGGTCGGGTGCGCGTGGTGTGGCGCGATTTCCCGTTGCGCTTTCACAAGGGCGCCCGCCCGGCCTCCCTGGCTGCCCGGGAGGTGTATCGCCAGAAGAACCACGCCGCGTTTTTCGAGTTCATCTCCCTGGTGTTCAAGAACTACCGCTCCATCTCCACCGCCAACCTGGCCCGCTGGGCCCAGCAGGTGGGCGCCGATCCGGCCAGGGTGCGCGCCGCCGTGCGGACCAAGAGCCAAGACAAGCGCGTCGCCGCCGACATCGCCGCGGGCAAGGCCGCCGGCGTGCGCGGCACGCCCCACGCCTTCGTGTTCCGCGGCAAGCTCACCGCCACCGCCCTGTCCTCGGCCCGCAGCGTGCGCGGCGCCCAGAAGTATCCCAAGTTCAAGCGGATCATCGACGCGATGCTCGGCAAGTAGCGGGGGTGCCTGCCGGGCAGATGGCGAAGAGCCCCATCACTCGGCGCTGCGGTCTCCGCCGACGTCGCGCGATGAACGAAGCACTCCGGAACGAAGGGGAACGAAGGGGGGAAGGGGACGGATCTCGAAATCTTCAATTCGCGTACGACGGTATTTTTTCATCGCCTTGCAGATGTTCACAACCACTGCGTATTTCTGTCTTTGTTTAAGTTGTCGAGAGCCGTCCTTTGGCGTGGCCTGTCCCCGAATTGAAGAATTCGAGATCCGTCCCCGCTTCCCCGACGGTATTTTTTCATCGCCTTGCAGATGTTCACAACCACTGCGTATTTCTGTCTTTGTTTAAGTTGTCGAGAGCCGTCCTTTGGCGTGGCCTGTCCCCGAATTGAAGAATTCGAGATCCGTCCCCGCTTCCTCCCGTCCCGCTTCCATCCATCCCCCGCTTCCATCCCCGGTCCCCGCCCCCCGCGTGGCCTGTCCCCGAATTGAAGAATTCGAGATCCGTCCCCGCTTCCTCCCCGCTTCCCCGCTTCCCGTCCCCGCTTCCCCGCTCGGAGGATTTCCGACGCCAAGCAGGCCGAAGGCGTCGCCCGGGGAGTGAGCGGGTCGTATACCGTTCAGGTGTCACGTAGGACCGAAACTGCGAGAAACGGCGAATTGGCGCCTTTCCCTGCAGCGGCGTGAAGCTGGGATGATTGGGGGGTGAGCCCCGAAAAACCGCGCTTTTTCGGGGCGAGGGGGGATGGGACTTACCCCCCTGAACGTGTACAGCGGGACAAGGGACGGATATCTCGCCTGACGGCTATACCCCTTCCACGTCCTCCACCGCGTGTTCGAAGGGATTGACGATGATCAGCTCGTCGAGCTGCTGTCCATCCTGGAGGTCCTCGGTGAGGAGGATGCCGCAGCCCGCCGTCTGGGCCGCGGCCACGATGACCGAATCCCACCAGGAGAAGCCGAATTCATCGAGGACGTCGAAGGCCCGCTCGATTAGCCCGCCGTCGATGGGTAGCGGACTCCAGCTCATCAGATCGCGCACGTCTTGGCGCGCGGCCTTCACGCTGAGCCCCGGCTGCAGCTTGGCCGTCACCGTTACGTAGTACTCGCTCAGCACCTGTGCGCTCAGTCGTCCCGTGCCCCGCCGCCAGAGGTGCCGGAGCCACCGCTCGGCGCGCGCCTGTTTCGTGGGCTCCGAGGCGTCCCGATAGTATACGAGCACGTTGGTGTCCACGAAGGTCGTTTCACTCATGTCGAGTCACGCTCGTGAAGCTCATCGCGGCTCGGGTAGCCGCCATGCTCCTTCAGCCTGACAGGCTTGCGGCCGAGAAATCCGCGCATGGCCCGTTCGTATCCCTCCTCTTGGGACCTCTGCTCGGCGAGGAGATCAGAGATCATGCGCGAGAGGCTCTTTTCCATCTTGGCGGCGTGGATTTTGGCCCACCGTGCGAGCCCATGGGGAACGGTGATGGTGATGTTCTTCATGGACATGAATTCAGTGTTACACGAAAATCGTGTTCAGGCTACCACGAATCGTACGGAGCCATTTGCGCTGTGGCCTCCGCCCGGCGCCCCGCCTCGGTCGAGCTGTGGGAGGTGGACGCGCTGCCCGCCGCTTGGCGGCCGGCGGC
>CAYFWA010000216.1:675-9466 GCA_964346625.1 uncultured Myxococcales bacterium | reverse complement strand
GGGGAGGGAGGGGGGGGCTATGCTGCGGGGGGAGTTAGAAACGCAACGCGATGCCCGTGGACAGGCCGAGCACGAAGGTGGACTGCTCGGGGAACACCCCGCCGGGATCCAGCTCGAGGTACCAGGCGATCTTCTGGGTGCCGATCTGGACGCCCAGCAGGGCGCCGATCTGCACCATGGAGTGCTTGAAGGTGTCGGTCTCGCTGGCGTTGCCCACCTCCAGGGAGTGATACAGCACGGCGCCGCCGATCTGGGCCCCGGCGTAGAAGCCGAACACGTCGGCCTTGCCCCCGCCCACCACGAAGAAGCGATAGCGCAACAGCGCCTGCCAGGCGATCACCGGGGTGTCGGACAGGTCCGACGTCACGACGCCGAAGCGTCCGGCCAGGCTCAGCAGGTGCGAGGCGCCGACGAAGTAGCCGAACTCCACCTGGCCCCCGATGGGCCCCACGGCGAAGCCGGCCACGTGGGGGCTGGCCCCGCTCAGGTCGCTCGTCATGGAGGTGGACAGATAGCCCAAGCCCAAAGCGAAGCCGGCGTTGAGATAAAACCGCGGATAGGCCTTGGGGTCCTCGATCTTCGGCGGCTTGCCGCCGCCGCCGCCACCGCCGTCCTTTTTGCAGCAGGGGTGATCCGGGTTGGCCTTGCACACCTCCTCGGGCAGCTCCGAGGTGCACCCCTTGGGGCCGCCGCGCCGCGGCGGCTTGAGCATGATGATCTCGGGCTGGCTGGAGGTGGCCCGGATGGGCGAGCAGATCGCGCTGCCGGCATCGTTTTGCACCTCGATGAAGTAGGCCAGCCGCTTGCCGTGCACGTCCACCGAGGGGATGAGCCCCATCCAGGCCCAGCCGTTTTCCATCTTCTCGAGCAGCAGCTTCTTGTAGGACGCCTCGCCCTGGGGCTTGTAAAAGACCACGACCTTCTTGGCCTCGAGGCTGCTTTTGACCTTCACCAGCATGCGCACCGCCTCGCCGCCGATGGCCTCGTCCACCACCCTGTGCTCGCAGGGCTTGGTCGGCGGCTCGCCAAAGTCGAAGGCGCGCCGAGGCGGCGGGCGATCGGGCACGCGCCGGTCGGGCACGCGCCGATCGGGGGGCGTCTGTTCGCCGCGGCACTTGTAGTGTGACAGCTTGCGGCGCATCTCCTTCCAGATGCGCTGCACCTGGGGGGGCAGGTTCGGATCGAGCTCGACGCAGGCGTTGGCCCGGATGGCCTTGCGCATGTACACCTTGCAGCGCCCGATGTCCTTTTCGCCGCGCCAGTGCACCACGCCCTTTTTCAGCAGGGCCTTGGCATAGGCGAGGGTCCCCTCGCAGTCGTGATCCACCGCGTACTCCAGGGCCTTTTGCAGCTTGCGCAGCGCACCCTTGATCTCGAGCAGATCGAAGTCGTCCTGGGCGGCCTTGGTGTAGCGCTCGATCTTTCGTTCGTGCTTGGCGCGGCACTGGCTGTGGGCGGCAGGGGCGCCCCCCGCCAGCACCCCGACGGCGGTCACGGGCAGGAGCAAGGCCAGCCAGGGTCGGCCGGCGATCGGTTTCCGGTGCGTCATCGTGTGACTTCCTATTGATGCGTGATGAAGAACTCCACCCGGCGGTTCTTTTCCCGACCGGCGCGGGTCCGATTCGACGCGATGGGTTTTTCCTCCCCATAGCCGACCGCCACCAGCCGATCCGGCGCGATGCCTTCCCGAATCAAGAACTGTCGTACGGCCCGGGCGCGGCGCCGCGACAGCCGCTTGTTGTAGCGCTTGCGCCCGCGGCTGTCGGTGTGGCCCTCGATGCGCACCTTCATGGTGGGCCGATCCCTGAGCACCGTGGCCACGTCCCGCAAAAGCTGGTAGCTCCGCTTGCGGATCCGGGCCTTGTTGTAGGCGAAGTAGACCTTTTGGGTCAGCTCGATCTTGGTCTTGGTGACCTTGACGAGCAGCTTCTTGTCGGGACAGCCGTCGTCGTCGAGGTAGCCGTTGACCACCTCGGGCTTGTCGGGGCACTTGTCCGACCCCTTGCAGATCTTGGCGTAGTCGCCGAGGTGCTTTTGAATCTCGGCGTTGTTGTCGCAGATCTTGTCCTTGTCGTTGTCGGGGTCTGGGCAGCCGTCGTCGTCCTCGAAGTTGTCCTTGTCCTCGGGCTTGTTGGGGCACTGGTCGATGGTATCGGCCAAGCCGTCCTTGTCGTTGTCGGGGTCTGGGCAGCCGTCGTCGTCCTCGAAGCCGTCTTTGTCTTCCTTGGTCTTTTTGAAACCGCTGGCCTTGTCCTTGTCGGTCCCGGGGCAGGAGTCGGCCTTGTCGGGCACGCCGTCCTGGTCGTTGTCGAGGTCTGGGCAGCCGTCGTCGTCCTCGAAGCCGTCCTTGTCCTCGGGATCGTTGGGGCACTGGTCCTTGGTGTCGGGGATGCCGTCGCCGTCTCGATCCAGCACCGTGACCCGCACCCGTCGCCGCGGTCGGGGACGCGGCCGGGGGGCCACCACCACGCGCTTGGTGCAGCGCTGGGGCGGGCTGCCGTCGTAGGCCTTCTGGGCGTGGTGCCCAGAGCGCTGCAAAAACCGCTTGGCGTCGTGATAGTAGCCCTGCCCCAGCCGATCCTTGCCAAAACGCAGGTTGGCCTCGGCCAGGGTCAGGTGGCGGGGCTGGCACTTGTAGGCGCCGCGCTTGCGGGCTTGCCGGATGATCTTGCTGATGCCGTCAGCCTTGCCGTCCAGCGGAGAGCCGCAGGCCGCGCCGCAGGCCAGCCCGACGGCCAGACAGACGATCAACAGCGCGCCGAGGCGACCGGAGGTGGCGAGGCCGCCGTGGAGCGGGGCGAGGCCGCGGGTGGCGGCCAGGCGGTTCGTTGCCGGAGTCATGGGCTCGCCTCCCGGCGGGGCGCTGGCGCGACCCGCTCACCCGCGGAGGACGGCGAGGCCTCGGGGTCGTCGGTCACGTCCTGCTCCTCCTCCCTTCGGATCTTGGTGAGCCGGACGGCCTCCTTGGCCATCTTCTCGGCTTTCTTTCCGTACCGGTAGGAGGTCTGGAAGTCGCCGAACCCCGCGCGGTGCTTGGCCTGCTCCAGGTAGACCTCGGCGCCGTAGTACTCGTAGGGGGCGTACTTGTCCGCGTGCTGCAGCTTGGCCTCGGCCACCGACTTCTCGGCGCGGATCGTCACCTGGGAGACGAACTGGATCGGCCCACAGGCTCCGACCGCAAGGACCACGACGCCAATGAGCGCCCATCGATTGAGCAATTGAGCCACGTCATTCCCTCCAGGCGGATGACATGAGAAAATCCTGCCATTGAAGTTGGTTGGAAAACTTATCAGAGCGCCCAGATGGGGTCAAGATCACCTGAGGTCTTGGGCGGCATCCGGAGTCGTACCCGGAGCCCCCGTCAATCGGCCGGTCAATCGGCCGGGGGGTCGTCGGGGCAGGGGAGGTCGAGGGACGGGGCATGGATATCCTACTGGGCTCCGTCGGGGCCTGTGGTGGGGCCGGCGGCGCTGCCTGTGGTGGGGCCTGTGGGGCCTGTGGTGGAACCGTCGGGGCCTGTGGGGCCTGTGGTGGGGCCTGTGGGGCCTGTGGTGGGGCCGGCGGCGCTGCCTGTGGTGGGGCCACCGGCGCTGCCGGTGAGCAGCTCCCCGGCGGCGGTGAACTCCGGATCGGTGGACGCCTCACCGTGATGCGCGGGCGAGACGAAGTCGGTGGCCGTGTCGGGGGTGACCAACACCCAGGACTCCACCGGCCCCGCCGCCGGCTCGGCCGGGACGGTGGCGGTGGGGGTCACGGTCACGACCTGGGCCCGATCGTCGTGCAGGGTGTCGCGAAACCGGTTGGTGCCAGCGCTGGAGGTGGTCACGGGCTGGACCACGCCGGCGTGTCCCCAGAGGTTGGCCCCGGAGGGGACCACGCGGCTGTAGGCGGTGAGCAGCGAGCGCCGGGCCGCCGAGGCGCCGTAGCGCTCGCGGACCCGCTCGTAGCCGACGTGGGCCAAGGCCTCGCCCCGCTGGGGCTCGGTCAAAAGCTGCCGGATCGCCGTGGCCATGGCGTCGGGATCGTCGGGGGGCACGAGCAGCGCACCGGCCGAGTCACCCAAAAACTCACGAATCACCGGCTGATCCACGGCCACGGTGGGCCGGCGGCAGGCCAGATACTCCAGCAGCTTGAGCGGCGGCCCGGTGAGGGGCTGGCCCGGGTTGGGCGCCCAGGGGCTGACGCACACGTCGGCCATGGCGAGGATCCGGGGGATCTCCTCGTGATCCACGGCGCCCACGAGCTGGACATGATCGCGGATCCCGAGGCGAGAGATGGCGTCGTTCAGGTAGTCGGAAAAGCGCTCCTGCACCGGCCCCACCAGCACGAGGTGAGACTCCAGGTCGTGACATACCCGGGCGAAGGACTCGAGCAACGTCCGCAGGCCGCGCGCGGGCCCCAGGGTTCCGACATAGACGATCCGCCGGATGGGCTGGGGTACCGCGGGCTCCCAGTCGAAGGTGTCGACGTCCACCCCGGGTGGGACCACCGCCACGGGGCAGGCCACCCCCGCGGCCTGCAGGGCCTTGGCGGCCGAGTCGCCGTAGGTGATCAAAAGATCCGCGTGGGCCACGCAGAACCGCTCGTCGGTGATCAGGGACTGCAGACCCACCGTGTCGAGCCGACCCGCCTCCCGCGAGCTGGTGAGGGCCAGCTCGAAGACCAGCTTGCAGTCGAGGTACTCGCGAAGCTGGCAGATGGGCACGCCGCCATAGGCGGAGCGGAAGTGGATCAGATCGTACTCGGCGCCTTCGAGCTGTCGGCGCACGGCGCGGCGGAAGGCGTCCACCTGCTCGGAGCGGGTGCCCCCTCCCACCGGGACCCGCAGCATGCGAGTGCGGTTGTAGCGCTCCACGTATCCCATCTCGGCCGATCGGATGGTGAGCACGTCCACCTGGAACCGCGGCGCCACGGCCTTGATCACCGTCTCGATGGCCACGCCCTGGTGATCGGAGGACGGCACCACCGAAAACGACACGACCAGCACTCGCTGGATGGGGCAAGCGGTCATCGGGAAAGGCCCCCGCAGGAGGTCGGCGCTGATGTTGCTGATGTTTTGGGTTGCGCTATCAAGAAAAGTATAATAGTACCCAAGCGTTTTCTAGGGAAAACCGACCGTGGCCGTGTAGCCCTGGTGCGGGCGAGCCGACCCCGGGACCTGCAACGCGGAGGCACGACGGTGAACCAGCTGATCGACCATTTGATCGACAATCTCATCTTGGATTTCCAGGGGGAGCTCAACCTGGAGATGGTCCGGGATTTTCTCAAGACCGATGATTCCAAGGAAGCCAAGGCACTGTATGCGCGGATCGTGGCCGACGGCGGCGTCGACGAGATGATGGTGGTACTTGCCGACTGTCTGAAAGACTATCTGCGCCAGGGAATCGACGAGGAGGTCGTGCGCGAGCAGCTCCAGATGTACGTGGAAGCCTGAGCCCCCCCGGCACCGTCTCCTTCCTACGTTCGCGTTTTTTCCATCTTCCCCTGTCGTATCGCGCCCTGGGGTCGCGTGGGGTCGCCCGCGGCGCCCGCCCACTGGATGCTTCGGCCCGGCGGTCTCCCCGTCGGCGGTCTCCCGGTCAGCCCCCGCCGCCCGCGCGAGGGGCGGCGTTGAAGCGGTTGGCCGCGGCCGTCCACCCGGCGGTGACCAGCAGCTCGATCGCGGCGCAGGCGCGGTCCAAGACGTCGTCCAGCTTCTTCTGCTCCTCGGCACCGAAGTCGCCGAGCACCCACTTGATCACGTCTTGTCCCGCCGGGGGGCGCCCCACCCCCAGCCGGACCCGCCGAAAGTCGCGCGAGCCCAAACGAGCCGCGATGGAGCGCAAGCCGCGATGCCCGCCGTGGCCTCCCCCGGCCTTGATGCGGATCCGGCCCAAGGGCAGGTCCACGTCGTCGTGGACCACGACCAGCCGGTCGGGGCCGAGCCCGAGGGCCGACAGGGCCGGGGCCACGGCGTCGCCGCTGCGGTTCATGAAGGTCAAGGGCTTGAGCAAGTGGACCGCGTGCTCGCCCAGGTGCAGCCGCGTGCGCTCGGCGCCGCCGGCGGCGCGCCAGCGCGCCCCCGGGTCGGGGGCCGCCAGTCGGTCGACGGCGTGAAACCCCACGTTGTGGCGGGAGTAGCGGTAGGCGAAGCCGGGGTTGCCGAGGCCGGCCAGAAGCCAGGACATGGAGGGGGGCTACTCCGACTCGGTCTCGGCGGGCTTCTCCTCGGCGCCCTCGGCGCCCTCGGCAGCCTCGCCTTCTTCCTCGCCCTCCTCCTCGGTGGTCGCTTCCTCCACGGCGCGCGGGGTCACGATGGAGGCGATCTTGATCTTCGGCTCGAGCATCACCTCCACCCCCTCGGGCAGCAGGAGGTCCCGGGCCCGGAACTGGTGATAGAGCTCCCAGTCGGTGACGTCCACCTCGATCTGGGCGGGGATGTTGCCAGCAGGCGCCAGCACGGGCACCTCCCGCCAGACCTGCTGCAAGATGCCGCCGGCCTTCACGCCCACGGCGCGCCCCACCAGCTCCACCGGGACATCCACCTGGATGGCTTGCTCGGCGGTGACGCGGATCAGGTCGACGTGCAGCAGCTCCTCACGGAGGGAATCGATCTGGGCGTCCTTGATCATGGCCGTGCAGTTCACGCCCGGGTCGTTTTCCACGTTGAGCTCGAAGAGGGTGTTGCTCTTGAGCGCGGGATCCAGGGCCTTGAGCAGCAGGGAGGGGTTCAGCGACAACGCGACGGCGTCCTGGCCGCCGCCGTAGAGCACCGCCGGGATCCGGCCCGCGGCGCGCAGACGATGGGCCGGGCCCTTCCCTCGTTCCATTCTCAACTGGGCGTTGACGGTCGTTCGTTCCATGACAGTGCTCTTTCTTCCTTCGGTCCGACCCGCGATCGGACGATTGGTTATCGGTCTTCGCGCCGAGGCGCAGGGAGTCACTCCCCTCAGACGAACAGCGAGCTGATGGAATCTCCGTGGTGAATCCGTTTGATCGCCTCGCCCAGCAGGCGCGCGACGCTCAACTGGCTGATTTTTTCGCTGGCCCGGGCCTCGTCCGACAGCGGGATGGTGTTGGTGACCAGCACCGACTCCAGCGCTGACTCCTCGATGCGCCCGACCGCGGGGCCCGACAGCACGCCGTGGGAGGCCGCTGCGCTGACGCCGCGCGCCCCGGCCTCGAGCACCGCGGCGCCCGCCTTATTGAGGGTCCCCGCCGTGTCGATCATGTCGTCGAGCAGCACGGCGTACTTGCCCTTTACGTCGCCGATGACGTTCATCACCTCAGCCTGATTGGCCTCAGGCCGCCGCTTGTCGATGATCGCGATGCCGGCGCCGAGGCGCTTGGCGTAGGCGCGGGCTCGTTCCACCCCGCCAGCGTCGGGGGACACCACGACGATGTCCTGGCCCCGGTAGCGACGATCCACCTCCTCGAGCAGCACGGGCATGGCGAACAGGTGGTCGAAGGGGATGTTGAAAAAGCCCTGGATCTGTCCAGCGTGCAGGTCCATGGACAGGAGCCGATCCGCCCCGGAGGCGCTGATCAGATCCGCCACCAGCTTGGCCGTGATCGGCGTCCGGGGCTTGGTCTTGCGATCTTGTCTCGCGTAGCCGTAGTAGGGGATGATGGCGATGATGGAGCCTGCGCTCGAGCGGCGCAGCGCGTCGATGGCGATCAACAGCTCCATCAGGTGCTCGTTGACCGGCTGGCAGGTGGGCTGCACCACGAAGCAGTTGACGCCGCGGACGTTCTCCTGCAGCTCGACGTAGGTCTCCCCGTCAGAAAAGTGCGCGAATTTGGCCCGGCCCATGGGGACCTCGAGGTACTCGCAGATCTCCTCGCACAGAGCCGGGTTCGCGCTTCCGGTGAAGATGGACAGAGATTTGAGCATTCGCTTTGCGCCTGTCGCCCGATGCAATGAAAGCAGAGCCCCGGGGCTCCGCGGGATACTGGGGCGGTAGGATTCGAACCTACGAATGCGGGTACCAAAAACCCGTGACTTGCCACTTGTCGACGCCCCAACAGCGTGTCGACATCCCGCCACGCCGGCTTTGCGTGCCCGAAGTCGGCTGCGCCAAAGTCGGCGGGAGTATATATGAATTGCCGGGAAGCCTGTCAAGCACCGAAAGGCCCCGGCCTGACGATGTCGGATCTGCCCGGGGCCCCCTCGGGCGGGCGATGGGGGCCCCACCGGCGAAAAGGGGCGAAATCAGACTCGAGTCTGATGGAGATCAGCGGAAAATCAGCGGGAAGACAAAGGACTGAGAGCCCTGCTGGAAGCGCTTGAAGCGGGCCCGCTTGAACGCCCGGACCACGCAGCGCCCGGTGGGGGTGCCCGAGAACTTGCCGAGCACCCGGACGCCGGAGGGACGGCCGCTCGAGCCGCGGATCACCACGCGCACGCGGCAGGTCCCGGCCACCTTGTAGCGGTTGTAGCAGGCGCGCGCCGATCCCAGCACCCGCCCGACGCCGCGCCGGATGTCACCCGGGCTGAGGCGCTTGGGCAGGTTGGAGCCGCCGCCGCCGCCACCGCCGCCGCTTTTCATGCCGCCGGCGGCCTTGAGCAGATCCTGCAGGGAGTTGCTTCCGCCCCCGCTGCTGGCGCGCCGGGCGGCTCGCCGCCGGGGCGCCGCCCGGCGCGCGGAGGCGCGCCGGCGGCGATAGTGGCGGCTGCCACCGTAGCGCCGGCGGGAGTAGCGTCGGCGGGCGCTGGCGCGCCGGGCGCTGCTGCCCCGCGCGTCGCCGCTGTCCATGGCGTCGCCGCTGTCCATGGCGTCGCCGCTGTCCATGGCGTCGCCGCTGTCCATGG
>CAYFWA010000216.1:0-575 GCA_964346625.1 uncultured Myxococcales bacterium | reverse complement strand
CGTCGCCGGCGGCCATGTCACCGGCAGCCCTGTCACCGGCGGCCCTGTCACCGGCGGCCCTGTCACCGGCAGCCATGTCACCGGCGGCCATGTCACCGGCCATGTCGGCGCTGTCCATGGCGTCGCCGGGCACCCTGTCGCCGGCCCTGTCGCCGGCCATGGCGCCTCCCTCGGCCACCTGGGCGGCCTTGCCCTTGTCGTCGTCTCCCTTGAGCAGCACCACCACGAGCAGCACGCCGACGGCCACGAGCAGCACGGCGGCGCCGATGATGGCCGGGAGCATCCACTTGGGGCGGCCGCTGTCGGCCACGGGCATGAGCACGGGCGCCGCAGAGATGGGCGCGGCCAGCGAAGAGGAGGAAAAGGAGAAGCCGTCGCTCTCCTGTGAGTCGTCGCCCTTCATGGTGGTGGCGGCCATGGAGCGGATGTCCACCAGTCCGGATCCTTCGGACTTCGCCGAGGCGTAGCCAGGCTTGGCGCCGCCGCCGGGGGCGGCCTTGGCGCCGCCGCCGCCGGGGGCGGCCTTGGCGCCGCCGCCGGGGGCGGCCTTGGCGCCGCCGTCGCCGCCGCCGCCG
>CAYFWA010000215.1:0-9471 GCA_964346625.1 uncultured Myxococcales bacterium | reverse complement strand
CCCCATGCCGGCGACGAACAGGCGCTTGACCATCTCGGACACCACGCGGCCGCGGTGCCGATCCTCGGGCTCCTCGGCGCCGGGCTCCGCGGGGCCTTCCGCTTCGAATCGATCGTCTGCCATGGTTGACAGGTATGTCGGATGCCGCACCGTGTCAACGAAAAGCGCAGGCCTTGGGGAATTCTTGCCGCCCGGTTCTGGATTTCACGGATCGATCCATCCATAATCAGTATCCAATGTCCGCGCCTTCCCCCGACACCGAGCCCACCGGCGCGTCCGGCGAATCCAGCGCGTTCGCCGCGCCCGGCGCGTCCCCTGGGAAAACCAAGCCCGCCGAGCGTGAGGCCAAGCCGGCCTCCGCCGCGCCCGACCGCCCGATTCAGACGGATCGGGAGGCGTCGATCGTCGGGCGGGGCAGCCGGGCCGCGCGGGCGGCCCGGGCCGAGGAGGCGGCTCGCGCCGAGGGCGACGTCCCCGCGCTCAAGCCGGTGCGGTTTCGGGCGCTGCGGGCCTACTGGGTCACCTTCCTGGTGGTGATGAGCTATCTTTCGGTGCGTCTGCAGGCGCGGTTTCGCTCCAGCGCCGCCCTGGAACGGCTGCTGATGCGCAAGCACCGCCGCAACGCTGGGCGCATCCTGCGCGCCATCCACCGCCTGCAGGGGCTCTACATCAAGGTGGGTCAACTCATCTCCATCCTGTCCAACGTGCTGCCCGAGGAGTTCCGCGCGGGGCTCGAGACCCTGCAGGACCGGGTCCCCCCCCGCCCCCTGGCCGACATCGAGCAGCGCATCCACGAGGAGTTCGGCGGCCGGGGGACCGCCGAGCTGTTCGCGGAGTTCGAGGCCCTGCCCCTGGCGGCGGCCTCCATCGGACAGGTGCATCGGGCCACCCTCAAGTCGGGCGAGACCGTGGCGGTGAAGGTGCAGTACCCCGAGATCGACCGCATGGTGCACGCCGATCTGCGAACCCTGCGGCGCATCGTGCGCATCGTGGAGCGGCTGCTGCCCGATCACGGCGTGGGGGACGTATACCGCGAGATCCGCAAGATCGTCGTCAAGGAGCTGGACTTCCGCGACGAGGCCACCAGCCTCGAGCGCATCGCGGCCAACTTCGAGGGGCGCGACAACGTCCAGTTCCCGCAGGTGCGCCACGAGTTTTGCACCGCGCGGGTGCTCACCACCACCTTTGTGGACGGCATCAAGGTCTCGCACATCGACAAGCTCGACGAGGCCGGGATCGACCGCAAGGCTTTGGCCCGCCTCGTGATCGAGACCTACTGCCAGCAGATCTTCAGCGATCGCATCTATCACGCGGACCCGCATCCAGGGAACCTGATGGTGCTGCCCGGGCCCACCCTGGTGTTTTTGGACTTCGGCGCGGTGGCCGAGATCTCGGCCAACATGCGCTCGGGCATGATCGAGTTCGTCCAGGCAGGTCTGGCCGCGGACACCGAGCGAATCATCCGAGCCATGCGCACCATGGGCTTCGTGTCCAAGAAGGCCAATCCGGAGATCTTCGAGCGGATCGTGAGCTACTTCCACGATCGGTTCAAAGAAGAGATTCAGATCGACAGCCTGAACTTCAAGGACATCCGCATCGATCCCCAAAAGGGGCTGGAGAACCTCGCGGACCTGCGCCGGATGGACATCTCGGTGCGCGACATCACCGACTCCTTCTACGTGCCCAAGGAGTGGATCATGCTCGAGCGCACGCTCCTTTTGCTCATGGGGCTGTGCACCGAGCTGGATCCGGAGCTCAACCCCATGACGGTGATCCGCCCGTACCTGGAGCAGTTCGTCTTTTCCGAGGGCACGGACCTGTCGAGCTTTCTGCTGACCACCGCCCAGGCCGCCTCCACCAACCTGATCACCCTGCCGTCGGATCTGCGGCGTTTCATGCGCGAGGTACAACGGGGCGGGGTGCGTATGCGGTTCCCGGACGTGGCCATGCAGGTGCGCACCCTGTATCTGGCCGGGCAGCAGCTCATCTGGGGCGCCGCCGGGATCGCGGGGGTGGCCTTTGGCCTCGCCTTCGAGGATCGGGGCCACGGCGACGTGGCCACCGGCTGCTACGTGGGCGCCGGCGTGGCGGGGGTGCTGTTTTTGATCAACTTCCTACAGGGTCGTGCGGCCGTGCGCGAGTCGCGTCGCCACCATCGCTGACGGCGCGGGTCCGTCGCCCCCGCGGGCGGCTCTCGCGCGGGCTCACTCCTCGAGCCGCTTCACGTAGGCCTTCACCCGCGCGCGGTAGGGCAGCTCGGTGGGGTCCTTGGGAACCTTCTGGAGAAACTGGCGGTACTGGCGCAGGGCGGCGGAGCGATCGCGCAGCTTGAGGTGCACTCCCCCCAGCACGCGGTGGGGGCCGGCCAGCTTCGGGTTGGTGCGCAGGGCCCGCTGGGCGGTCTTGCGGGCGGCGTCGAGCAGCCGCATCCGCAGGGCCGCCTCGGCCAGCAGCACCATGGCGTGGGCGTCCTGGGGGTGCGTTTCGAGCCGTCGCTTGGCCAGGTTGAGGGCCTGGGCCCGCTGCCCGGCCCCAAGCAGCTTGCGACCGCGCAGGATCACCGGGGGCAGCACCACCTGCAGGGGCAGGGGGGTCTTTTCCAGGCCGGCCCGGCCCTCGGCGGCGCGCAGCTTCGAGTAGAGGCTGAGCTCTTTGGGGTTCTCCTTTACCAGGGTCCGCCAGGCCTTCACCGCGGTGCGGTGCTCCCCGGCCGCCGTGGCGGCGGCCGCCAGCTTCCTCGTGAGATCGTGATCGGCGGGGTTGAGCTCGGCGAGCCGCTGGTACAGCCGCAGGGCCCGATCGTGCTTGCCGTTGGCGGTGGCCTTGCCGGCCCACTCCAGGATGATCTTCTTGAGGGCGGGGCTCTGCTTGCCCCGCCCACGCAGCAGCCGCTTGGCGCGCCGCTCGTTTTTGCGCCGTTGCAGCTTGCGGCGGTAGGCCTCGCGGCGGCGGCGGGCCTCGGCGCGACGGCGGCGGCGGGCCTCCTCGCGCTTGCGCTTGCGCGCGAGGTAGCGGCGGCGGGCCTCGGCGCGGCGGCGGCGACGGGCCTCGGCGCGCTTGCGCTTGCGCTCGAGGTAGCGGCGGCGGGTCTCCGCGCGGCGGCGGCGGCGGCGCTCGGCCGCGCTCTCCCCGGGAGAGGCGCGACGGCGGGGACGAGGCGCCTCCACGTCCTGGCCGTGCTGGCGTTTTTGGAAGCGCTGTCGCGCCAGCAGCAGGGCGCGGATCCTCGGATCCGTGACGCCCTCGAGCGAGGGTCCCCCGGCCGCCGCCCGGCGGGCCGCGGGCCGGGCTGGGCGCGGGCGCGGGCGGGCCCTGGCCGCCAAAGCCTTCTCGATGGCCGTGATGCGCTCGCGGGCCTTGGTGACCCAGCGCTGCTCCTCGGGGCGCTGCTCGAGCGCCACGTAGCGCTTGTACAGCGGCAGGGCCTCCTTGTCGCGACCGAGCTTGCGCAGGGTCTCGGCCAGGCCGTAGTGGCTGTCGGGGTTTTTGGGCTTCCGCTTCAGGGCCGCGCGGTAGGCCTCGACGGCCCGCTCCAGCTTGCCGCTGTAGCGCAGGCTCAGCGCCAGCCGATAGCGCGCCTCGAAGTAATTGGGGCGCTTTTTCAAGGCGGCGCGCAGCAGGGGCAGCGCCTTTTCGAACTGGCGCTGTCGGATCAGCAAGCCGGCCAGCTCGTTGGACAGCAGCGGGTGGCCGGACCGGGCCTCGAGGGCCGCATGGAGCAGCTTCTCGGCTCGCTGGAGCTGGCCGTCGCGTACGGCCTTGCGGGCCTTGGCCAGGGCCTCCTTCACCGCGGCCTTGGACTGCTGCTCTGCCAGCCGCTTGCGCAGCTTCGCCGCCCGCTCGCGTGCCCGCAGCACCCAGGCCTTGCGCGCCGGGTCCTGGCTCGCGCCTGCGCCCGCGCCCTTGCCGGTCGCCGCGATCCGGGAGGCGAACCGGTCGTAGGCCGCAGCGGCCTTGGCCAGGCGCCCGAGGGCCCGCTGGCACTCGGCGATGCCGTACAGGGTGTTCGGATCGGTGGGCTCGAGCTTGCGGTAGCGCTGGTAGGCCGCCAGGGCCTCGGCCGGCTCGCCGCCCTTGCGCAGCGCGTAGGCGTAGAAGTACCAGGCCTTGGCAAAGCCGGGGCGCTTTTGGGTGACCTGCGCATAGCGTCGGCGGGCCGCCCGGTGGTCCCCTTGCAGAAAGTACAGCGGGCCCACCCGCAGCAGCGCCTTCCGATCCAGGGGGCGATCCTTGAGGATCTGCTCGTAGGTCGCGATGGCCGAGGTGTACTTGCCGGCTTTGGTCAGCTCTCGGGCCTTGGCGTACCGCCCGTCGTCCGGCGCCGCGGCGGCGTGGGGTCCCCCGCCCCCGCCGGTCAGCAGGAGGCACCCGACCGCCAGACAGCCCTTCAACATCCCACGAGGTTTCATGATCACGGAGTGTAGCACGGTGGGTGCGGAGGTTCTAGCCGACACCTGCACGGGCCTGCACGGCCCTGCACGGCCCTGCACGGCCCTGCACGGCCCGGACCCCCCGCAACCGGCCGCTGGAGCTGAAGCCATATGCCAGAGCCGGATTCGAGGCTGTATGCCGGAGCCGGCCTGCGGAGCTGCGAAAAAGTTGGCGGCCTGGTTCGGTGAGCGATCCTGAGATCCGGCCAAGGCCCTTGACAGGGGGTAGGCCCCCGACCATGATTTGCGCCGATGCTCCCGGGAATTCTCATTTCTGCGCTGGCGGCGGTGGTGGGTGCGGTGGTCTCGTACCTGTGGGTGCGCAGCCAGCAGCGCCAACGCCTCGAGGCGGCCCATCAGGAGGCCGAGCGGATCCGGCAGCGGGTTCGGGCCGAGGCCCAGGCTCGAACCCGTCGGGCGGAGGCTCAAGCGCGAGAGGAGGCCCTCGCCAAGCGCCAACGGCTCACCGAAGAGCGCCAGCAGGCCGAGGACGGGATTATCGAGCAGGAGGCAGAGCTGGCCGAGCGCCAGGAGACCTTCGCCGAAGAGCGCGAGTCCTTCGAGGCCCGAGAGGCGGCGCTGGAGGAAAAGGAGCAGGCCGCCCAGCACGGGCTCGAGCGCGCCAAGTCCATCCGCACCGAGGCCAAGGCCCTGCGCGCCAAGAAAGAGACCCAGCTCGAGGAGCGAGCGGGACAGGACCGCGAGCAGTGCCGCGACGAGCTGGCCGCGGCCATGGTGGAGTCGGCCCGCGCCGAGGCCGCGGATCAGCTTCGCCACCTGGAGACCGAGCCCGGCGCGGCCACCATCCGCGAGGCCAAGCGGATCCTGGGCATCAGCATCGGACGGATCCCGTCGCAGCAGCAGGCGCCGCGGCAGACCTACAACGTGGAGGTGACCGCGGCGCAGAAGGCGCTGCTGGAAGATCCGGCGCTTCAAATCCTCGGTCGCCTCCAGGACACCCTGGGGGTGCAATGCTCCTTCATCAATGACGACAAGGTGGTGCGGGTGGAGACCGGGGTCGGGGTGGCGCGGGTCACCGCCCGTCGCGCCCTGGACAAGATCCTGTCGCTGAAAGTAAAGGATCCAGACAAGGTCCAGGCGTTGATCGAGACCGGCCGCGACGACATCCAGGGCGAGATCGTGGGGCAAGGCAAAAAAGCCCTCAAAAACCTCGGCCTCGAGCCGGCCCACGCCGAGATCACCGAGCTGCTGGGGCGCTTGTACTTTCGCACCTCCTACACCCAGAACCAGTGGGAGCACGTGCAGGAGGCGGCCTACCTCGCCGGGCTCATGGCCGCCGAGCTGGGGCTGGACGTCAAGCTGGCCCGACGGGCCACGCTGCTGCACGACATCGGCAAGGCCCTCACCCACGAGGTGGACGGCTCCCACGCCCTCATCGGCGCCGACATCGCCCGCCGCTGCGGCGAGCCACCCGAGGTGGTGGCCGGCATCGGGGAGCACCACAACGAGCGGCCCATCACGTCGGTGTACTCGCTGCTGGTGGCGGCGGCGGATTCCATCAGCGGCGCCCGCCCCGGCGCGCGCCGGGAGCTGGTGGAGACCTACGGGGAGCGCATCCAGGAGCTGGAGCGGCTCGCCCGCAGCTTCCAGGGCGTGACCGGGGCCCACGCCGTGCAGGCGGGCCGCGAGGTGCGCGTCCAGGTGGACGAGAAGTCCCTGGACGACCAGAAGGCCGCCACCCTGGCCACCGAGATCGCCAACGACATCGCCGAAAAGCTCACCTTTCCCGGACAGATCCGGGTCACCGTGATCCGCGAGTTTTCCGCCGTGGAGATCGCGAGCTGAGCGACGGAGTCGCTCACGAACAAGGTGTCCAGTTCAGGGCGCCGAGGCGCCCGCGCGTTTGCGGGCCCGACGCGCCGCGAATTCCCCCTGAGGGCTCGCCCTGCGCGGCGGGCGCCAGCCGCTTGACCGAGGTGCAATCCAACATGACCTTCGACGCCATCGCCACCTGCATCGGGAGCTTCCCCCACACCGAGCCGGAGCCCATCTGCGAGTTTTTGCTGCGCACCCTGCCGGACTGCCCGGCCTGGCCGCAGCTCCCCAACCGCTCCTACCGCGAGAACATGTACGCCCAGTACGCCGCGCCGCTGCCCGGCGCGCAGATCGACGCCGAGGCCAAAACGACACGCCTGGCGCTGCCAGCCGACGGGGCCGAGGTGCTCACCGAGTTCTTCGGCGCGGCCATGGCCGAAGACCCCTCCCCCTTCGCCCCCGATCCGGAAGACGCCGCCGGCTACCCGGTGTTTCGCGAGCGGCTCGCCGACGCGCCGTCGGGGCCCTTCGTCAAGGGCCACGTCACCGGGCCGGTGAGCTTCGGCCTCACCGTGACCCGCCCCGACGACCGGGCGGTGTTTTACGACGAGACCCTGCGCGACGTGGTGATCCAGGGCCTCGCCGCCCAGGCGCGGGCCCAGGTCAAGCAGCTCGCGCGCAGCGGCCGGGAGGTGGTGCTGTTCATCGACGAGCCCTACCTGTCGTCCTTCGGCTCGGCCACCGTGCCGGTGTCCGAGGACGACGTCGTCGACAGCCTCACCGCGGTCACGGACGCGGTGCTCGAGGCCGGGGGCATCCCCGGCGTGCACTGCTGCGGCAACACCGACTGGTCGCTGCTGTTTCGCACCAGCGCGCGGATCATCAACTTCGACGCCTACGCCTTCCTCGAGGGCATGACCCTGTATCCGGAGGCGCTGTCGGCGTTCTACGCCCGCGGCGGCGCGCTGGCCTGGGGCATCGTGCCCACGGACGCGGAAGTGCTAGAGGGCGAGACCGCCGACTCCCTGGCCCAGCGCCTGCGCCAGGCCATGGAGCAGGTCGCCCGAAGCGGCGTGGACGCCGGCGCCCTGCGACGCAACTGCCTGGTCACCCCGGCCTGCGGCACCGGCACCCTGACCGTGGCCCAGGCCGAGCGGG
The DNA here is from genome assembly GCA_964346625.1 of uncultured Myxococcales bacterium. Lineage (GTDB taxonomy): Bacteria > Myxococcota_A > Polyangia > HGW-17 > JAJRWW01 > CAYFWA01. The sequence continues at coordinate 2,107 of CAYFWA010000215.1, read as the reverse complement.
CCATCGAGCTCGCCGCCGCCGTGGCCGCCGAGCTGCGCGGCTAGCAACTCGTCTCGGAAGCTCGTTTCGGGCGCTCGGCGAGCGCCGCGCGAGTGATTCCAGACAAGGCTCGGGACAGGCGTCTCGAACCAAGAGCCCTGGTCAAAATTGATTCACCATCTGGCGCGCGATCCATCGCGGCTGGCTGCGTTGCTCCTCCGTTACGTACGTCCGGTACGCGCCATCGGCGCGCCCTCCCTTGCGTTGCGTGCGGTTACGGTCTACCGTCTGGGTTCCGGCAGTGAGGGGCCGGTTCGGAGGCGATCCATGTTGGTCAGCGCGACGGAGGTGTATCGCTGCGAGCCGCGGCGCTACATCGAGCAGTACTTTGATCCAACCGGGCGCGAGCGGCGGATGGTAAACGGCTGCGGCGGCGTGTCCTGGGAGCTGCTCGACAAGCAGGAGGAGGGGGGACAGCGGCGGATGCGGGCGGCCTTCGTGGAGCGGCTGGACGCGCCCAAGGCGGTGCAGAAGCTGTTCGGGGAGACCAGCCGCTTCGAGGAGGAGTCGGTCTGGCGTGAGGGGAGCGACGAGATCCAGGTTGCCCTGATCCCCGACAAGATGACCGATCGGATGTCGCTGCGGGGTCGCTACAAGGTGGCGGATCCGGGGGACGGCACCAGCCGGGTCACCCTGGAGATCGAGGTCAAGGTCAAGATCTTCGGCGTGGGCGGGCTGGTGGAGAAGATGGCTGCCAAGGAGCTGCCCAAGACCTTCGCCAAGGACGCCGAGTACTTCAACGCCCACCTCGCCGGCTGAGTCGCGGCCGAGGCGGGGCGCGAGGAGCGCCAGCACATGGGCAGCCAGTCGCTCGTGGGAACCACAGTCGCCGGACGCTACCGCCTGGTGGAGCTGCTCCGCCGGGGGATCTCCGGAGACACCTATCTGGCGCAGCATCCCATGTTGGGGGTGCGCTACCAGGTGAAGCTGGTGGGCGACGCCCTGTCCGAGGATCCAGCGGCCCGCAAGCGGCTGCGGCACGAGGCGGAGGTGGTCAGCCGGCTCGACCACCCCAACATCATCACGCTGCACGACTTCGGTGAGACCCCCGAGGGGCGATTTTATCTCGTGATGGAGCACCTCGAGGGGCACAGCCTGCGCCGCGAGATCCGGCGGCTCGATCCGGATCTCATGCCCCTCAAGCGAGCCCTGGTGCTGCTCAAGCAGGTGTGCAACGCCCTCACCACGGCCCACGACGTGGGGATCATCCATCGCGGCATCCGCCCGGCCAACATCACCCTGACCCGCTCGCGCAGCGGCGAGGAGCAGGTGAAGCTGCTGGACTTTGGCCTCTCCAAGGTGATCCGCGGCGACGAGGCCGAGGTCACCCACAACCGGCCCATCCTGGGGGACCCGCGCTACATGGCGCCCGAGCATCTCACCGGCGCGCCGGTGGATCCGCGGGTGGACATCTTCTCGGTGGGCGTGCTGGCCTACAAGTTGGTCACCGGGGACCTTCCCTTTGGCGGACGCAAGCCCATCGAGCTCATCGCCGCCCATCAGCGCGGCCCGGCCCCCGAGCTGGCTGACATGCGCCCGGCGGATCTGCCCGCCGTGCCACCGAACCTCGAGCGGGTCTTCATGCGGTGCCTCGCGGTGGACCGCGAGCAGCGGCCGCGGCACGTGGCCGATCTGGTGGAGGCGATCCTCATGGCCATGCCGCGCGTGCCCGACGAGGCGGGCGAGGGCAAGCGCCACACCATCACGCGGGTGTCGGGCTCGGCCGACGAGGCTCGGGCCTGGAGTCGCGGCGAGCGTCCCCCCCAGCGGCTTGCGGTGGCGCCCGGGGCCTTCGCGGGCGCAGCGCCGCCTCCCGTCCCAGCGCCACCGCCGGCGCCTCCCGAGGCGGAGGCGGAGGCGGAGGCGGGGTCGCGGGCACCGGCGCCGACGCCCCGGCGCTCGGCCCGGCACCGCAACGCCGAGGCTGCCGCCACCACCCGGATGCCGCGGCCGCCGGCCGCGCATGCGACAAAAGCGCACCCCGACGCCAGCCAGGCGTCGGGCAGCATCGGGAGCCGCGAGACCGACGCCGAGCTGCCAGGGCCCAAAAAGCCGCGGAAAAAAAAAA
>CAYFWA010000214.1:7200-9494 GCA_964346625.1 uncultured Myxococcales bacterium | reverse complement strand
AGGGGGGGCGGGGGCCGGCGGGGCGCCGGGCGGAGGCCACAGCGCAAATGGCTCGTTCCGGTTCGGATCTTGCGGGACCGAAGGGCGTGTGCTGTAGTGCGCTTCCTTACCGCCTACAGACTTGCGAGGAGCGCTCATGGTGGTCACCCGTCTCGGTACCGACACCGATCTCGATTCCAAAGCAGACACCGATTTTCGACCGGAGGTCGCGACAGACCGTTCCCCAAAGGGCCGTTCGCCGACACACGCTGTGCAGGGGGCAGCGGCCGGTGAGGGCGAGCTGCCCGGGATCCCCCGAGAGGCGGTGGAGCAGGCCCTGCGCGACGGCTTCGGGTGGCTCGCCCGGATCCAGCGGCCCGCCGGGTGCGTGGTGGGCGAGGTGGTCTGGTCGCCCATCCTCACGGCGCAGTACGTGATGACCGCCGCCATGACCGATCAGGAGATCCCCGAGGAGCGCAAGGCGCGCTTTTTGCGGTACTTCGAGGTCTGGCAGCAGGAGGACGGCGGGTGGGGGATGCACGCCGAGAGCCCGTCTTATCTCTACGTGACCACCCTGGTGTACGTCGCGCTGCGCGTGATGGGGCTCGAGCCCGACGACCCCCGCTGTGTCCGCGCGCGGAGCTGGATTCGCGAGCAAGGCGGCGTGCTCGCCATCCCGAGCTGGGGCAAGGCCTGGTTGGCCATGTTCAACCTGTACGACTGGCGGGCCGTTTCGCCGGTGTTGCCGGAGCTGTGGCTGTTGCCCGAGGCCTTCCCGGCGCACCCCAGCCGCATGTACTGCCACACGCGGCTCATCTACCTGGGGCTGGGCTACCTGTACGGCGTGGGGTATCAGCAGCCGGTGACGCCGCTGGTAGAGGCCCTGCGCGACGAGCTGTACCCCCAGCCCTACGCGGAGATCCCCTTCGCGAAACACCGGTTCGATCTGGCCGCCTCGGACCTGTTCGAAGCCCCCCCGCCGCTGCTCAAGGCGGTCTACGCGCTGTGCGGCGTCTATGATCGGGTGCGGTCCAGGGCGCTGCGCAAGCGGGCCTTGTCCTACTGCCTCGACCAGATCGTGGCCCACCAGCGCCAGAGCCGCTACGCGGCCATCAGCCCGGTCAACGGGCTGCTCAACTGCCTGGCCCTGCACCACGCGGGCCACGAGGATTTCCAGCCATCCTTCCAGGGGGTGGACTACTGGGCGTGGCGCGACGAGGAGGAAGGCGAGCGCTTCAACGGCGCCCACAGCCATAGCTGGGATACGGCCTTCGCCATCCAGGCGCTCTGCGAGGGCCCCCTGGTCACCGAGCACGCCGAGGCGCTCGCCCCCTTCCTGGAGCGGGCCGCCCGGTATCTGACCCAGGCGCAGCAGACCGAGGAGATCCCCCAGCGGGAGCGGTTTCACCGCGATCCCCGCCTCGGAGGGTGGTGTTTCAGCGACGAGCACCACCGCTGGCCGGTGTCGGACTGCACGGCAGAGGCGCTGAGCGCGCTGCGCTACCTGGCCGATACGCAGCCCCCCGAGCAGCTCCCGAGCCCCGAGCGCATCGTGCAGGCGTTGAGCTTCTTGCTCACCCGTCAAAACGCCGACGGCGGGTGGGGCTCTTACGAGCGCGGCAGGGGCGGCCGGCTTCTCAAGTCGCTCAACCCATCGGAGATGTTCGGCAACTGCATGGTGGAATACAGCTACGTGGAGTGCACCGCGAGCTGCATGCAGGCGCTGCGTCACACCCTGGTTCGGTTCCGGGAGCTGCTGTCGGACGGGGAGATCCGGCGCTTCGAGCGCGCCATCACGCGGGGGGAGGCCTTGCTCCGACGGACCCAGGAGCCCGAGGGCGGATGGCCGGGGTTCTGGGGCGTGAACTACACCTACGGCACCCTGTTCGGCGTCTCCGGGCTGCTCGCCGCCGGCGCCTCCCGCACGGATCCGGCCATCGAGCGAGCCTGCGCCTGGCTCGTGGCGCATCGCCTGCCCGACGGGGGCTGGGGGGAGTCGTGGCGGGGCTGTCTTCACGAGCGGTACATCCCCCACGATGAGAGCCAGGTGATCATGACCGCCTGGGCCCTGATGACCCTGCTGCGCGCCGGGTACGAGGGTCCGGGGGCCCGCGAGGCCGTGACCTCCGGCGTACAGCTTCTGCTCGATCGCCAGCTCGAAGACGGCGACTGGCCCAAGGAAGGGGTGGGAGGGGTGTTTTTCAACACGGCCTTTCACCACTACATGCTGTACAAGAGCTACTTCCCCTTGTGGGCGCTGGGGCTGTACGCGAAAGGGCTGTACGCGAAAGGGCTGTACGCGAAGAAGCTGTAAT
>CAYFWA010000214.1:5503-7100 GCA_964346625.1 uncultured Myxococcales bacterium | reverse complement strand
GGGCTGTACGCGAAAGGGCTGTACGCGAAAGGGCTGTACGCGAAGAAGCTGTAATGGGGGAGCGGGGGCGGACGTGACAGTATTGTCACATCCTCTCGTCTCCATCGCGGAGGACTCGGCTCATCTCGCTGGCGTGCGGTTTGCACGCCGATGCGGCGTGCAGGAGGAGACGAGACACCCGATGACCACGAGACGAGGCTTTCTGAGGTGCGCCGCGATCACGGGCGGCGCGGTGGGGCTCACCGGAGCCGGGGCGTGCAGCCGACTGCCGCGCCCCCGCCGGCGCCCCCGTTCGGCGGGGCGGGACGCGAAGTGTTGCCAGGACAGCGCGGGGCACAAGGGCGGCGCCGCCTGGGGCACGGAGATCCGCAAGGAGTTCCGGGAGCTGGAGTGCCAGGTCCACCGGCTGCTGCACGAGCCGAGTGCTTCCGCGGCGCAGGCCCGGGAGGTCAGGCGAGGCTTCGTGGCCCTGCACGAGCGGCTGGCGGCCCACTCCTACTCCCGCGCGGTAGCGGCCGCCTGGCGCGCCTTCTACCGGCTCACGGCGCGGCTGCACGAGCACCGCAACGCCGAGGCCTGGAAGCACCCGCTGCCGGTGGTGGCGCACAACGGCCACCAGCACGCCGCGCGGATGTGGATCGAGGAGGTCGCGCGGCGGGGGCGCTCTTTGTCCCTGCTCCACTTCGACACCCACGCAGACATGAGACCCATGCGGCGCCCGGGCGAGGTGGTGCGGGCGGTGGCGGAGCTGTCGGGTAACCGGCGCGAGCAGGCCCGGGCGCGCGCCACGCTCGAGCGGCTGATCATCGACCACGCCACACCGGTGACCGCCGGCGTGCTGGGCGACGCCGCGGGGGACGTGACCTGGGCGACCCCCGCCTGGGCCTACGCCCCCGACTTCATCCGGCGACCGGTGCAGTGGGCGAGCGTCCCCACCACCCCCCGAGGCCACCGGCTGTTCCAGATGCTGCACGACGAGGGCGCCGACCCCGAGGGGCGGCTGCCCGTCTACGCGACCCGGGCGTGGGACGAGGTGAGCGGCTTCCCGCCCGCGGCGCGCCGGGCCATGGAGCACGTGCGGGAGCGGCGCCTGAGCTACGTGCGCACCCACCCCCTGCGCGGCGACGGTCGGCGGAGGCTGCAGCGCGCCCTGGGCGACGGCGCCTTCGTGATGGACATCGATCTGGACTACTTCATGTCCATCGACAGCGAGAGCGGCTTTACGCGACGTAAGCGGGGTAACCGCACCCGCGCCGCCTGGGACGCCGAGCTCGGGCGCCGTTTGCGGGAGGGCCGGCGGCTGCTGGATCAGCGGCTGGAGGCCTTCGTGCGGCTGCTGACCGGGCTACGGGACGCGGGGCGGATCCCGTGCCTGATCACCCTGGCGGACTCCACGTACATGCCGTTTTTTCCCACCCTGGCCGGACAGGCCTACTGGGAGTATCTGCCCCGGGAATACGCCGGTTACGTCCACTGGCGCGTACGTCACCTGCTGCGCGACGTCTATCGAGAGCACGGCGTCGGCGCCGGCGTTTGACTCGCCTTCTCGCCTTCTCGCCTTCTCGCCTTCTCGCCTTCTCGCCTTCTCGCCTTCTCG
>CAYFWA010000214.1:0-5403 GCA_964346625.1 uncultured Myxococcales bacterium | reverse complement strand
CTTCTCGCCTTCTCGCCTTCTCGCCTTCTCGCCTTCTCGCCTTCTCGCCTTCTCGCCTTCTCGTCGTGGTCTCCGCTGAACTGGTTCTGGAGCCGGAGCCGGAGCCGGAGCCGGAGCCCGAAACCCGCTCAGCCGAAGCCGTGGATGTACCCGTTGACACACACCACCCGATCCTGGCCATCGGTCTCCGGGCGCAGCCAGCACATCAGCGAGACCCGCTGCCCGCTTTCGAGCTCGAAGCCGAAGGTGCGGCGGGTGGGGATCCGGTCCGAGCGCCGCCCGCAGCTCTCCGCGTCCGTCTGGACGCTCGGGTACACCACGCCGAGGCGCGTGTCCCCGATGCGCTGCCCTTGCAGCTCGGTGGCGGTGCCCCGGACGAAGCGGCAGAAGGCCTTGTTGACGAAGACGATTCGGCCTTCGGGATCGAGCTGGAACAGGGGGAAGGGGCAACCCTGCACGAGCCGATGGGTCGCCCGCTGAGGAGGAGCCACGGCCGCCTGCTCGCTGGGGGTGGGGTGGCGCAGCCGCGCGCCGCGCAGGTCGTACATCTGCATCAGCGTCCGGAGCTGGAAGATGACCTGCCCCATGGAGGGCTGGCGCTCCGCCGGTTCCTTGCGCAGGGCCTCGAGCACCACCGCCTCCACCCGGCTCTCCAGCGGCTCGTCCACCAACGCCGACGGAGCCGTGGGCTCCTCGTGGAGCTGGGCGTGCACGATGTCGGCCGCCGTGGCGCCGGGGAAGGGCACCGCGCCGGTGAGCATCTCGTACAGGAGCACGCCCAGGGCGTAGATGTCCATGCTGGGCTGGGGGGCACTTCCCCGGATGAGCTCCGGCGCCATGTACTGGGGGGTCCCGCTCACCTCGGCGGGGGAGAGCGTCACGCCGGAGGTGCGCGGTCGCGACAGCCCGAAGTCGATCATCTTCACCACGAGGCGTTGGCGTGAGTCCTTGGCCGCGCGGCATAGAAATACGTTTTCCGCCTTCACGTCACAGTGAATCACCCCCTGACCGTGCATGTAGTGCAGGGCCTCGGCGACCTGGAGGCCGATCTCCAGGGTCGTGTGCAGCCGGAGCCGGTGCTGTCGCTCGAGCCGTTGATGCAGGGTCTCGCCCTTGAGGTACTCCATCACGATGTAGGCCCCGTGGGCGGGATCCACGCCGAAGTCCACCACTGAGACGATGTTGGGGTGATCCATGCGGCTGACGAGCTGCGCCTCGCGGTAAAAGAGCTGCCGCAGCCGTGCCCCGTCCACCGGGCCGTCGTAGTGGATGACCTTGAGCGCGAACTCCTTGCCGAGGTTGCGGTGCCGTGCCTTGTAGATCTCGGCCATGCCGCCGCTGGCGATGCGCCGCAGCAGCTCGTAGCGGGCCTCGATGGGCGCGTCGAAGCGCCCCCCGCCGTCCTCTGAGGTGAGATCCAGAGGGTTTCCGTGCCACACCGACGTGGAGACCTGCGCGGTGGCCGGCCGGGGGCCTCCATGCTGGGGGCCACCATCCGACTGCTGCCGCGCGGTGGCGGCGAGGCGTTTCCACGCCTCGGTGGCCGTGGCCGCGGGGTTCTCGTTTCGGGAGGGGGGAGGTGTCGGGGAGGGCGCTTCGGGATCGGAGGGGTAGTCCCTGACCGTCTCCACCGCGGAGATCCGATCCGCGTCGGGCACGGCGTCGAGCTCGTCGACCCCGTCGAGCTCGTCGACCCCGTCGAGCTCGTCGAGCTCGTCGAGCCTCGGATCCCGGGAGGGTCGCGGTGGCTCCCGCGGGGCGTCGTACGGCGACCCGCTACGTGGCATCGTTCTCATCCCTGGCGTTGTGTCGTGGCGTCATGTCTGAGCCCATGCCCCCTGCGTACGGGGACCCCAGCCGGATGATCCGAGCTTACCGGATGATGTTCGCAAGAACAACGCGCATGAGGAGGGGGAAACAACGCGCAAGAGGAGGGGCATGAGGAGGGAGAAACAACGCGCATGAGGAGGGAGAAACAACGCGCATGAGGAGGGGCAAGAGGAGGGGCATGAGGAGGGGGAAACAACGCGCATGAGGAGGGGGAACACGCGGATTGCCCGGAGGGTGCGCTGTGCCGTAAGAACCCGACGGTGCTGTGCGTGAGGGAGGGGGGCGGCGTGAGTGGTCGCGTTTGGCTACTCCTCGGTCCGGTCGCCGCTGTCGGCGTTCCCGTCGATGGGGGCGAACACCTCCTGCTCCGTGGGGGTGGACCGTCGGCTCGCGGCGTTTTTCCGGTCCCGTCCCGACTTGCGATCTCTCGCGTTTCGCTTCGCTCGGGTGACTCGCGTGTGGCTCGCCATGGATGATCCTCCGTGTTGCTCGGGTTGGGTAGGACATCGAGCGGGGTATCGAGCCTCGTATCGTATCGTGGTCGATTGGGTCCCCGTCTAGCCGGTCCTTGGGCATTGCAAGACACGTTCCTCGGCTGCGCTGTGTACGAGCTCCTGATTTTGGAGACACTCGCGTCTCAACTGGCCACAAGCAGAGTCGCGCTTGACCCGAAATACTCCATCTCTTCCCAACGCGCCGGGAGGAGCCCTTGCTGTCCGTACGTTCGCCACGGGCGTGGTGGCGTCGCCAGGGAGCCGGGTGAGGCAGACGCTCCCTGGCAGGGCCTCCACCCGGCGCCCCTCGATTGGAGGCATGAACCGGCGGATCTGTTCATTGTTCAATCAACACAATGGGTTGCCGACATGGAGGGGGCGGATGGCTCGGAGCGATCGGCGCCGCGCCTTCATGGGATTCCACGTGGACGGGGGGGCCTCGCTGGCACGAGATTCGCAGATTCCTGCGTGGATATGGGCGCCGCTCGACGATGGGCGTCGCTCGGCGATGGGCGTCGCTCGGCGATGGGCGCCGCTCGCGACCCATCCCGCCCCCACTCCCGAAACGGGTCCCCCGCTGGGCGCTGCCGGGGATTGGGCAAAGGACGTAGAGGGTGAGATGACCCTTTTGACCCAGCAAAGACTCTCCGAGCTGGCGCACGATTCCTCGCGGCTGTGCATCAGCCTCTATGTGGACCTGCACGATCTCACCGGCCGGAAGGCGGAGGCGAGGAGCCAGCGGGCGGAGAAGGTCATTCGCCGGGCCATCGAGGAGGGGGAGCGCTGGCGGCGGCCTGCCGGGGCCGCCTCCGTGCAGGACGTGCTGGCGCCTGCCATGGCCCTGTTGGAGCAAGAGCGCTTCTGGCGCTACCAGGATCGCGGGCTGGCCATCTTTGCCTCACCCGCGCAGTTTCGCGCCTTCCGACTACCCGTCTACGTACCAGACGCGGTCCACCTGGGGCCGAGGTTCAACCTGCGGTCCCTGCTCCCCTGGCTGTCGGACGGAGCGCGGATCCTGTTGCTGTCGCTCTCGGAGCGGGAGATCCGCATTTTCGACGGGAGCACCGAGTCCTGTCGGTTGCTGGACTGGTACGACCTGCCCATGTCGCTGGACGAGGAAATCCGGTTCGACGGCCGCCGGCGATCCATGCAGATCCACGACGGCCAGCGGTGGATCGATGGGGTCTCGGCCGATGGGGCCGGCCTGAAACCGCTCGCGCGGGCGTTTTCGCGGCTGCGCCCGGCCGGCAGCGTGCCGCTAGTGGTGGACGCGTCGAAGCCCCTCCGGCGTGCGCTTCAGCGCCACCCGGAGCTCCAGCCATTGCACCTCCTCGCGGAGGACGGCACCGAGGGCGTTGAGGGCGCCGAGGCCGATGAGGCCGCGACCCCCGAGAGGGGGGGATCCCCCCTCGGCTCATCGGAGCGCGACGAGGCGCGCCGGGAGCAGCGCGCTGGCAAAAGGGGGGCTCCGGAGCCGCTGCCCCACGTAGGTCCAGAGCCGGTACCCGAAGCGGGCCCGGTGCCTCCGGGCGAGCCGAGGCAGGCCGAGGAGCCGGCGGCCGAGGAGCCGGCGGCCGAGGAGCCGGCGGCCGAGGAGCCGGCGGCTGCAGAGTTGGCGGCCGAAGAGTTGGCGGCCGAGGAGCCGGCGGCCGCAGAGTTGGCGGCCGCAGAGTTGGCGGCCGAGGAGCCGGCGGCCGCGGAGCTGGCGGCCGTGGCGGATCCCGACCGGAGCGCCCCGCGCGCCATGTCCGAGCTGCGACAGATCGTGGTGCGCCACGCCCGACGGCTGCATCAACGGCGGCAGCGAGGCGCCCTGCACCGGTTTTTCGAGGTGCCCGACGGCCTGGGGCGGACCACGGACCTGGGGCGGGTGCTGGTGGCGGCCCGGGATGGGCATGTGGAGACGCTGTTCGTCCGCCCGCGGGAGCGCATCTGGGGTCGGCTGCACGAGTCGGCCCCGCTCACGCTGCTGGCGGACGAGCGGCGGGGCTTCGATGACGTGGACGTGCTGGACGTGGCGGCCATCGCCGCCCTCACCCAGGGGAGCGGGCTGGCGGTGCTGCCCGGGGACGTGCTGCCCGGAGGTGGGCTGGTGGCCGCCACCATGCTCGGACCCTCCCGGGGGGCAGCGCGCCCCGGCTCCATGTCAGGGGGGATGTCCCATCCCCCCTCCCCCCGCAAGTGAATCGCGCAAGTGAATCGCGCAAGTGAATCGCGCGAGTGAATCGCGCAAGTGAATCGCGCAAGTGAATCGCGCAAGTGAATCGCGCAAGTGAATCGCGCGAGTGAATCGCGCGAGTGAATCGCGCAAGTGAATCGCGCGAGTGAATCGCGCAAGTGAATCGCACGCAGCTCCTCAGGAGCTGGTCTTGCTGCGGGACTTGTACTTCTTCTTGTCGATTCCGTGCTCGATCAGCTTGCGGTGCAGGGTCCGCCGACTGACGCCCGCGTGCTCGGCGCAGCGCTGGATGCGTCCCGCGTACTTGTCCAGCAGCCGCTCCAGGTAGGCTTGCTCCACCTCCGCCGAGACGTCGGCGATCACCTCGGGCAACGTCTTCTCGAGGTTGGGTAGCCGCGTTTCCGGGCGCGCAGCCTGCTCGTCCTCGCCAAAGACGTTGGGGGGCAGGTGCCGCGTCTGGATGACTCCGTTGCGGGCCACCAGCACCAGACGCTCGGTCAGGTTCTGGAGCTCCCGGACGTTGCCAGGCCAGGGGTGGGAAAGGAGCCGGTCCACCACCGTCTCCGAGGGCTTGGGCTTTTTGACCCGGTACCGACGGGCGAAGGCCCCCAGGAAGTGGTTGAGCAGCAAAAGCACGTCCTCGGGGCGCTCGCGCAGCGGGGGGACGCCGAGATGGATCACGTTCAAACGATAGTACAGATCCTCGCGGAAGTTGCCTTGCTGCACGGCCTCCAGTAGATCGGTGTTGGTGGCGGCGACGATGCGCGCGTCGGTCTGCAGCTCCTGGCCTCCCCCCACGCGGCGGAACGCGCCCGACTCCAGCACCCGCAGCAACCGCTGCTGCAGGTTCTCGCTGACGTTGCCGATCTCGTCGAGAAACAGCGTGCCGCCGTCGGCCTG
>CAYFWA010000213.1:5517-9521 GCA_964346625.1 uncultured Myxococcales bacterium | reverse complement strand
CCGGAGGGGAAACGAGGGGGGATGCTGCGAGGGGAATAAGCATGGCTCGGGGCCTTTCTTTTTGGTGTGTTTTGCTTTATTTATCATCTGGAGTCATCTAAAGCGTCGATTCACGCGAATAAAGCGTCGATTCACGCGAAACCGTAGAGAGAGCCCATGAGACGACTGGTGTTTTTCGGTGCAGTGTTTTGGCTGCTCTGTGCCGGGGGGCCGCACGCGGCCGCCGAGGCCGTAAGCTTCGAGATCCGACCGGGGAAGCTGATGATCGACGCCGGTAAGACCGGGCGCGCCCAGGCCCGCATCGCGGTGACCGGCGCCCCCGGGGCGAAGGTCAAGGCGCTTTGGACCAACGTTGGGAAGCTCTCTCCGGCCAAGGCCGCCGAGGCGGGCCTTTTTACCAGCGAATGGACGTCGCCGGCCATGGGGTTTCCCACCGTGGTGGTCATGCGGGCCGACGTGGCCGTCGGCGCAAAGCTCGTGCGACGCTGGGCCGCCCTGCCGGTCTCCATCCGGCTGCCCGTCACCGTACAGGCCACCAAGGGAGAAGCCGTCCAGATCTTCCTCGGAGGCGAGGAGTACGGGCCGGTCAAGGCGCGCAAGACCGGGCCGGTGCAGATCCCGGTGGTGGTCTCGCCCGGGGCCGGCTCCTACACGGTCACCCGGACAGACGAGTACGACGTCACCAAATCCGATACGCGAAGCTTCGCCCTGCCGAGGGTCGAGCGCCTCTTTGTACACGGTCCCCAGGACGCCGCGGCCGGGGATGAGATCATTCTCGAGGCGTTCCTGCTCACCAAGAAGGGCACCCGCTACGAGTATCCGACGCAGCTTCTGGGCAACTGTCCGGGGGCGTCTCTGGAGGAGATCGTGGGCCGAAAGTCGGTCCAGAAGCTGCGCTTCAAGCTCTCGGGTCGCACCGGTGAGATTACCTGTCACGTTTTCATGAAGTCCGAGCCCAAGGTGCGCGCGACACACCGCCTCGAGGTGGACATCTCGCGTCGCCTCGCTCTCGAGCTGCAGGTGCAACCGCGCGTGATGCGGATCAACTCGGGGAAGGTGGCCAAGGTCGAGGTGTCGGTGGCCGATCTGTTCGGCAACGTCGCGGACACCTCCAAGCTCGAGGTCACCGCCAACGGCCGCGAGCTGGCCATGACCCAGAGCGGAGCGGGCCAGTACCGGGGTTGGCTCTACGCGCCCAAGCGCCGCCAGCCCGGCGATCGCATCCGCGTGCGGGCCAACGCGCCGGGGGCGCGGCCGGTGCAGACCGACGTGCGTCTGCTCGGCGGGCCCGCCGTCGAGCTCGAGGCCGCGGTGGAGCCCCGGCGCGTGATGGCCGACGGCAAGCGATGGGTGATGCTGGAGGTGAAGGCCACCGACAAGCACGGCATGCCGGCCGCCGACAAGGACCTCGAGGTCACCTCGGAGCAGGGCCGGGTGCTGTTCGTTCACCGCGTCCGAGCCGGGCTGTTCCGGGCGCGGTTTCGTCCCACGCGCAACGTGAGCGGGGGCGAGGCGGTGCTCACCATCCAGACCCGCCGGGCGCCGGCGATCAAGGCGCGGGTGAAGCTGGAGCGAATCCCCCAGCAGTGGCTCCTCACCCCCGTGCTCGGGGGGTTCGGGGACTTTTTGCGCACCGCGGGCATCGGCTTCCAGCTCCGCTTCGAGTGGGCCGCCCATCAGGGACGTCCCAACGTGTTCGTGGGCGCCGCGCTGCTGTTGGGGCCGCACTTCTCCATCGAGGACGGCGGAGGCCGACTAGTGGATCACGTGGGGTTTTCCGCCGGCGCCGCCGCCCACGCGCGCCTGCGGGTGGTCAACACCCACCGCTTCGGCCTGGACGTCGTGGTAGACGTGGGGGTGTTGGGGCTGTATGCGAGCTACCGACAGCAATTCGGCACGGTCCTTCAGCGCAGCGACGCCGGGAGCGCGGCGTTCACCGCGGCGGCGGGGCTCGAGGCCGGGCTGGTGACCTCGGGCCAACAAGAGGTGTTCGCGCTGCTTCAGGCGCGCTATCTCACCTGTCGGTTCGAGGACGCCGAGGGACAAAACCGCGTGATCCTCTTCGGCGGGTTGGGCTACCGCTTCACCCTTTGATCATCCCGCGATGATCTCCCCGCGATGATCTCCCCGCGATGATCATTCCGAGCAATCCCCGAACCCCGCCACCGGGGCAGCGCCACGGCCGCGGCGTCGAAAGCCTCGAGGGCGGACGTGGCAACCGGAGTCGCGCAGGGAGGCGCCATGAGTGAGCAGGACGAGAAACAAGCCCGCGCGCTGTGGGCGGCGCTGGGGGACACGCAGCAGGCCGGAGCGTTGGTGGCCTTGGGCTTCGATCTACTGATGCAGCAGCCGGTGGGCCGCTTCGTGACTCCCGAGCGGGTATTGGAGGGGATCGACCAGGCCCTGGCGCCGGCGCACCTCGAGCGGGCGCTTCCTCACCTGTCGGGGTTCATCCAGCGGGACGCGGCGCGGGCGGCGCAGCGGGGCGACTGTGTGCAGGACTACCTCACCGCAGAGGCGCGCCAGGCGTTGCGAAAGCTGCTGGCGAAGCCCGTGGAGCTGGACCCGGCCTTCGTGGAGGCCCTCGTGCGGCAAGACGCCATCCGGCACCTTTTGCGCAGCGTGGTGGAGGAGACGGTGCAGCGGTTCGCCCGCGCCCTCAAGCCGGACGCCAAGAACGGTCTTTGGGGGCAGCTCCCCCGTGGCCCCGGCCTCGGCTTGCTCACCAAGATGGCATCTCAGATGGAATCGCAGCTGCAGCGGGCCGCCACCCGCTTCGTGAGCGGCTCCCTCGAGGTGTTGCTCGGACGGCTGGCCCACATCCTCGGGACCCCCGAGACTGCGGCCCAGCTCGGGCGGTTGCGGGCCGAGGGATTCGACCAGCTCATGCCCCTGACCACGCACACCCTGTGGCGCCTGTCGCGCCGCCTCCCCCTCGACGAGCTGCTCGGGCTGGTGCCGCCGCTGGTGCGACACAACCTCGCACGCCCGGAGCTGCGCGAGACCCTGCGGGCCGAGATCGCGGCGATCCTAAAGAGCGAAGCCGCGGTTCCCCTGCAGGAGCTGTTGGATCCGGCGGCCGTAGCGACGTGGAGAGCGCAGGCGGTGAGCCTGGGAGGCCCGCTGCTCATGGAGCTGCGAGCTTCGGAGGCCTTGAGGTCCTGGCTCGCGGCATCGGCCGGGTCGGGGCGTCGAGATTGAGGGCTATCGTCTGCCTTTCAAATTGGCTATCATCCCTACGCCGCGCGGGGGCATGTCCCTCGCGCTGGGGAGCGTATCGATTGCCGGATCTCCGTGGTCGATGTCCAGGGTGCATTGCAGCACGTCGCTCGCGCGCTCTGCGTCTGCAACGATTGTCGAAACCGATGGAGGCTCACTCGTGAGTAACGACGGAAAAGGCGGAGGGGCCAAAAAAACCCTCTTTTGGAACCCCAAGGCCGCCATGGAAGAGGCGGGCATCCAGCAGCCCGATCAACCCGAGCCCGGACCGCCCGATCCGGGGCCATCCAGCGGGCCGGCCCCCGGAGCCCCCCAGCCCGAAGCGCCGCCTCCGGGCGCCCCGGGCACGCCGCCTCCGGGCGCGCCGGGCACGCCGCCTCCGGGCGCCCCGGCCCCGGGCGCCCCGGGTCCGGGCGCCCCGGGCGCGCCTCAGCCGGGCGGCTTTGCCCCGGGGGCGCCGGCCCCGGGCGCGCCGGGACCCCCGCCTCCAGGGGGGCCAGCGAGCCCGCCCCCGGGGGTGCCCCAACCGGTTGCGCCGGGCACACCGCCTCCGGGCGCGCCAAGCACGCCACCGCCGGGCCAGCCGGGTATGGCGTCACCGCCGGGCCAGCCGGGCATGGCGCCACCGCCGGGCCAGCCGGGCATGGCGCCACCGCCGGGCCAGCCGGGCACGCCGCCTCCGGGCCAGCCGGGCGGTCCGCCTCCGAACCAGCCGGGCATGGCGCCACCGCCGGGCCAGCCGGGCACGCCGCCTCCGGGCCAGCCGGGCGGTCCGCCTCCGAACC
>CAYFWA010000213.1:0-5417 GCA_964346625.1 uncultured Myxococcales bacterium | reverse complement strand
GGGCATGGCGCCACCGCCGGGCCAGCCGGGCACGCCGCCTCCGGGCCAGCCGGGCACGCCGCCTCCGGGCCAGCCGGGCGGTCCGCCTCCGAACCAGCCGGGCATGGCGCCACCGCCGGGCCAGCCGGGCATGGCGCCACCGCCGGGCCAGCCGGGCGGTCCGCCTCCAGGCGCGCCGGGCGGTCCGCCTCCAGGCGCGCCGGGCGGTCCGCCTCCGGGCCAGCCGGGCATGGCCCCGCCCGCGGGCCAGCCGGGCGGTCCGCCTCCAGGCGCGCCGGGCGGTCCGCCTCCGGGCCAGCCGGGCATGGCCCCGCCCGCGGGCCAGCCGGGCGGTCCGCCTCCGGGTGCGCCGCCTCCGGGTGCGCCGGGGACGCCACCTCCGGGCGCGCCGGCCCCGGGCGCGCCGGGCCCCGGGGCGCCAGGCGCGCCACAACCGGGCGGCTTCGCGCCGGGCGCGCCGGCCCCGGGTGCTCCCGGGGCGCCGCCTCCGGGCGCGCCGGGCGGACCCCCTCCGGGTCAGCCCGGCGGTCCGCCTCCAGGTGCGCCAGGCGGTCCGCCTGCGGGCCAGCCGGGCATGGCGCCACCGCCGGGGATGGGTCCGCCTCCGGGTCAGCCGGGCATGGCGCCACCGCCGGGTCAGCCGGGGATGGGTCCGCCTCCGGGTCAACCGGGCATGGGTCCGCCGCCGGGTCAGCCGGGCATGGCGCCCCAGCCGGGCATGGCGCCCCAGCCGGGCCAACCGGGCGCGGCGGCGGCCACCGCCGGCAGCGGGCTGGCGACCCTCACGCGCCCCTACCCCCAGGAGGTGAACAAGCTCCAGGGGATCCTGGCCCTGGTCTTCGGCCTGCACATCTTCCTGATCATCGTGCCGGCCATCAAGCTGTGGATCTACTCCATCATCTCGTGGGTCTACAGCATCATCGCCTGGTTCAAGATGCTGCTCGGCGGTGGGAAGTATCCCCAGGACAAGCTGGCGTGGCAGATCAAGTTCATCCGCTACTACATGCGCTTTTTGTCCTTCGCCCGCTGCGTGACCTCGGAAAAGCCCGGGGAGCTCGACGATGAGAGCCACCCCATCCAGGTGCACATCCCCACGGCGCAGAAGATCTCCATCCTTCAGCTTTTGTTCGCGCCGTTTCTGATCCTGCCCCAGGTCATCGTGGGCTACTTCTACATCGGGATCTACGGCAGCATCATGAACCTGATCGCCATCATCCAGGTCATCACCGGAGGCAAGCCCGGCGAGAGCCAGCTCGCCATCCTCCAGAAGTGCGATCAGCAGATGGTGCGCCTGATGGCCTACATGATGTGGCTCACCGACGAGAAGCCGCCCGTGGTCCCCGAATAGCTCCCCAGGCGCGGCCTGCCGCGCGGCCTGCCGCGCGGCCTGCCGCGCGGCCTGCCGCGCGGCCGCGCATCCAAGACAGGCAATTACAGGGGTTCTTCTCGAAACGTGGACAGGGCCCCGCCCCTTTGCTATCCCTCCAGGGCGGCGCAGCCACCGCAGACGCCCGGGGGATGGATCTCTTTCCAGGCGCAATCACTGGAGCATCAATGACCACCTTGCACGAAAACGAATTTCGGCTGCTCGAGGCGTTGGCGGCCGCCGAGGGCCCCCTGCGCGTCGGTGCGCTCGCCGAGCAGCTCGGCCTCGACCAAAGTCAGGTCATGGCCGCGGGGACCACCTTGGTGGACGAGGGCTTGGCCGGCGTATCGGAGCGCACCTACGATGAGTATCGCCTCGAGGAGCTCGGGGAGCGCTACGCCCGTGAGGGGCTGCCCGAGCGGGCCATCCTACGCGCCTTGCACGAGCACGGGGGCCGCGCCACCATCAAGGAGCTGCCAAAGCTCACGGGGCTGGACGCCAAGACCGTGGGCCAGAGCCTGCGCTTTTTCACGGCAAAGCGCTGGGCGCAAAAGGAGGGCCCCGGTTTGATCCTCGAGGAGGCGGGGCGCGCCGCCCTCGAGGCCGAGGCCTCGGACGAACGGCTGCTGGCGGCCCTGGCCGAGCGCGGCACCTGCACCGCCGCGCAGCTCAACGCCTCGGGCGTGGACCTGTCACAGGCCGAGGCGTTGCTCAAGGGGCGCAAGGGCCTCGTGCGGGTCAAGCAGCGGATCCGCCGCTCGTTCCAAATCACCGAAGCGGGGCGGGAGATGGCCAGCCAGGCCACGGTGCGGCGCGAGGTCAACCAGCTCACCTCGGACCTGCTCGCCGACGGGAGCTGGCAGGACGTGGACTTTCGCCCCTACGACATGTCCGCCGAGACCGAGCCGGTCTACCCGGGCAAGGTCCACCCCTTTCGGCGGGTGTTGGAGCAGACCCGGCGCGTGTTTCTGGAGCTGGGCTTCACCGAGATCGTGAGCCCCTTCGTGGAGAGCTCGTTTTGGGACTTCGACGCGCTGTTCCAGCCCCAGGATCACCCGGCGCGGGACATGCAAGACACCTTCTACGTAAAGCGGCCGACGCGTTGCGCGCTGCCCGATCCGAAGCGGGTGCAGGCCGTGCGCCGCACCCACGAGGACGGCGGGGACACCGGCTCGCTGGGCTGGGGATACCAGTGGGACGCCGAGCGCGCGGCCCGTCCGGTGCTGCGGACCCATACCACCGCCACCACCATCCGCGCCCTGGCCGACGACCCGCGTCCGCCCCGCAAGGTCTTTTGCGTGGGCAAGGTCTTTCGGCGCGAGACGGTGGACTACAAGCACCTGCCGGTGTTTTACCAGGTGGACGGCATCATCGTCGACGAGCAGGCCTCCTTCGCCAGCCTGCTGGGCACCCTCGAGGCCTTTTACCGCAAGATGGGCTTCCACCGGTTCCAGTTCCGCCCGGCGTTCTTTCCCTATACCGAGCCGTCGGTGGAGGTGTTCGTGTATCTCGAGCAGAAGCGCGACTGGGTGGAGATGGGGGGCGCCGGCGTATTTCGCCCGGAGGTGACCGAGCCCCTGGGCTGCAAGGTGCCGGTATTGGCTTGGGGCCTGGGCCTCGAGCGGCTGGCCATGTTTCGCTACAACCTCGATGACATCCGCCAGATCTACGTGGCCGACCTGGACTGGCTCAAGGAGGCCGAGCTATGCCGGTAGTGGGCATCCCCGTGAAGCTGCTGACCTCGCGGCTCGAGGGCGACCTCCACCGCGACCAGCTCATCGAGCACCTGTATCACCTCGGCTGCGACGTGGAGGGATATGCCACGCTCGAGCGGTTCAAGTGTGGGCGCTGCGGCAACATCCTGGAGATTACCGAGACCCAGGATCCCCCGGTGCAGTGTCGGCGCTGTGGCGTGAGCTTCGCCGAGGTGCCCGAGGCCCGGCAGGACCTGGGCACCTCGGAGGTCATCCGCATGGAGCTGCTGGCGGTGCGGCCCGATATGTTCGATCCGGGCGGCCTCGCCCGGACCCTGCGCGGATACCTCGGGCAGCAGCTCGGCTCGCCGGCCTACGAGCTGCGGCCGCCGCAGATCCGGGTCACGGTAGACCCCGCGCTGGAGAGCGAGGCCAGTCGGCGGCCGGCCATCGCCTGCGCCGTGGTGCGCGGGGTGCGCCTCGATGACGACGTCATCAAGGTGATCATGAACCTGCAGGAGAACCTGCACTGGGCGCTGGGCAGAGACCGCAAGCACGCCTCCATCGGCGTATACGATCTGGACACGCTGGCCGGAAAGCGGTTCACCTACCGCGCGGTGGCCCCCGACGCGCTGCGGTTCGTCCCCCTGGGCTACGATCCCGCGGCCCCCGACGCCCGAGTGACCCCCGCCGAAGTGCTCGAGCAGCACCCCAAGGGCCAGGAGTTCGCGCGCCTGCTCGCGGGCTTCGAGGCCTATCCGCTGCTGGCCGACGAGCAGGGGGGCGTGCTGTCCATGCCGCCGGTGATCAACAGCGAGCACACGCGGGTGACCGACGTCACCACCCAGTTCTTCATCGACGTCACCGGCACCAACCGGCGATTGGTGGGCCGCACCCTGAACGTCCTGACGACCTCGCTCAAGGAGCTGTGCCCCGACCTCAGCCTCGAGCAGGTGACCATCGCCTATCCCGAGGGCGAGCAGCAGACGCCGGATTTGACTCCTCAGTCCGTGCCCCTGGAGGTGGGATCGACGGCCCGCCTGGTGGGCATCGAGCTGGATCCCCAACGACTCATCGATCTGCTCCGTCGCATGGGTCACGAGGTGGAGCGTGGCGACGCCGAACAGCTGAAGGTGCTCGTGCCGGCCTACCGCAACGACATCCTGCACCCGCGCGACCTCATGGAGGACGCGGCCATCGCCTATGGCTACCACCGCATCACGCCAAAGCTCGTGCCCACCCTGACGGTGGGAGGGGAGCGCGCCGTGGAAGGGGTGAGCCGCCTGGCGCGCGAGGCCCTGTGCGGGCTCGGCTTCATGGAGGTGATGACCCTGCAGCTCAGCAGCGAGGAGCGCATCTTCGACGCCATGCGCCTGCCGCGGGCCGACAACACGGCCGCGGTGTCGCACCCCATCAGCACCGAGCAGACCCTGCTGCGGCCTTCCCTCGCTCCGGGCCTCCTCGACACCCTCGGGGTCAACGCCCACCGGGAGTATCCTCAGCAGATCTTCGAGGTGGGCGAGGTCACCGAGCTCACCGACAGTGAAACCGGCGCCCGGGAGCGGCGTCACGTGGCGGCGGCGCTCATCGGGGAAAAGATCGGCGTCACCGAGGTGCGGGCGACCGCCGAGGCCCTGCTGCGGGAGCTCGGCTGGCGCATCCACACCGAAAACGTCGACCCCCAGGAGCTGCCCTCCTACCTGCCCGGCCGCGGCTCTTTCGTGACGGCCCGGCGAGGCGACGAGCGGCTCGTGGTGGGCCAGCTCGGAGAGCTGCACCCCGAGGTGCTCGAGTCATTCAAGCTCCGACACCCCGCGGCCGTCTTCGAGATCGACCTCACCGCCCTCACCGGCCTGCGCTGAGACGCAGGCCCGCGGCGGACGCCCCCCCGCCCAGGGCGATCCACCGCGTAGCGTCCGCCGAGCGCTGGTGTCTCCGCGATGTCGGGTCAGCGCGAAATCACCTGGAGACAGCCCGGTGGGGTATCCAGCTCCACGGTCATCTCCCGGTGCTCGATGTTCGCGTCCAAAAACACCGGCCCGTGGGCGCAAAAGCCGTGGCGCTCGTAAAACGGGATGGCCGGTAGCTGAGCGGCCAGGCTGCAGCGTCGTTCGCCCTGGGCCCGGGCCCGGGCCATCAACACCCCGAGCAGGGCAGAGCCCACGCCTCCGCCGCGCCAGGGCCCGCGCACCGCCATCCGGCCGATCTTGCCCCCCGGGGAGAGGCGCGCGGTGCCCACGGCCGTGCCGTCGGCGAGTCGGGCCAGGGCGTGGGCGCAGTGCGGGTCGAGCCCGTCCCACTCCTCGGCCTCGGCCGCGGCGAAGGCGACCTCGGTCACCGTGAAGGCGTAGGGCTCT